>DASWLF010000388.1:0-2913 GCA_036396255.1 Desulfobaccales bacterium | reverse complement strand
AGGGGGAGATTGGGGGCCTTAACTCAGTAACGGTATTTGCGGGACACGATGCCAGCAGCACCACTCCCGGCCCTGGGGCAGACGGATTAAGCCTGCGCCGCGCCTGGCCAGGAGTGGTGCTTTTTCGCGCCTGGCGGTTAGCCCGGAACCATGGTAAGAAAATGCGGGGATGGCGCCGTTGACCACGGCCCTGAAAGGGGCCGGGCTCACCGGGGTGGTCATGGCGCCGGCGGCCGCCAACCTGGAAGACCTTTCCGTCCAGATCGTGCGCCGCCAGGAGGGGTGAGGGGCGAAACGGGGAAAAGGGGAAAAGGGGAAAAGGCGAATTAAGGGTAATTGGTGGCAAGGCCATATATGTAGGGTGGGCACGGCCCACCATAAATCTTTTGGGAACCGGAATAAATCCCCCCTGACCCCCCTTTAATAAAGGGGGGAATTAAAGTCCCCCTTTGAAAAAGGGGGATTTAGGGGGATTTGATTTTGTCTTTTTAATTGTTCTCATATTATGCCAACCGAACCGGCCATTGTGGTCAAAGATCTCTCCCGTCACTTCGGGGACTTCAAGGCGGTGGACGACATCAGCTTTGAGGTGCACCGGGGGGAGATCTTCGGCTTTCTGGGGCCCAACGGCGCGGGCAAATCCACCACCATCCGCATGCTCAACGGCCTGCTGCTGCCCACCAGCGGCCAGGGCCTGGTGGGCGGCTTCGACATCATTCGCCAAAACGAGCAGATCAAGAGCCACATCGGCTACATGTCCCAGCGTTTTTCCCTGTACGAGGACCTCACCGCGGCAGAGAATCTCGATTTCTTCGGCGGCGTCTATGGGCTTCCGGCCTCCCGGCTCAAGGAACGCATCACCGAGGTGTTGACCCTGGTGGGTCTGGAAGAGCGCCGGGGCGAGTTGACCCGGAACCTGCCTTTGGGGCTGAAGCAGCGCCTGGCCCTGGCCTCGGCCATCATCCATCAGCCCCCCGTCCTGTTTCTGGACGAAGCCACCAGCGGGGTGGACCCCATCTCCCGGCGCAACTTCTGGGACCTGATTTACGCCATGGCGGAGGAGGGCCGGACCATCCTGGTGACCACCCATTACATGGAGGAGGCGGAATTCTGCGACCGGTTGCTGCTCATCTACCAGGGGCGCATCATTGCCCAGGGCACTCCCGGCGAATTGAAGGGGGAGGTCAGGGAAGCCATCCTGGCGGTCTTCCCCGATGACCTGGACGGGGCCCTGGCGCTCATCAAGAAGCTGCCCCAGGTGGCCGAGGCCGCGGTCTTCGGGGACGGCCTGCACATCGCCACCACCCGGCCCCAGGAGGTGGAGCCGGCCATCCAGGAGATTTTGTCCGCCCACCACATTGCCTTTGGGCGCATGGAACGGGTGCCCCCCAGCCTGGAGGATGCCTTCATCTCCTTGGTGCAGCGGGCGGGGGAGGCGTAAGGAAGCAGTTAGCAGTCAGCTAAAACTAATTGTCCGTCATAAATAGAGTATTGACAAAACCATGATGAAATCCCCCCCAGCCCCCCTTTTCCAAAGGGGGGAGCTAAAGGGGGTTCCCTTAAAAGTCCCCCTTTGAAAAAGGGGGATTTAGGGGGATTTGTCAAACTTCACGATGGCATACCATCGGCCTCAAATGCTCTAAGTTTGACGTCAAATTAATATAAAAGTGGTCAGCAGTCAGCTATCAGCAGTCAGCCAAGAGAAAAAAGAACCCTTAGAGAAGATATTCGATTAATTAAAAAAACCAAAAACCAAAAACCAAAAACCAAAAACTGAAAGCTGGAAGCTGACCGCTGAAAGCTGAAAGCTATTAAGCCATGAATCTCGGACGCACCTGGGCGGTTTTTCGCAAGGAAGTCATTCACATCCGGCGGGACCCCTTCAGTCTCCTGCAGATCATCCTCATGCCGGTGATCCTCTTGCTGCTTTACGGCTATGCCCTCACCTTCGACATCAAGAACGTCACCCTGGCCATCTATGACCAGGAAAACAGCCAGCTCAGCGGGGACTTCATCAACCGGTTCCGGGGCACCGAGTACTTTCAGATAGTGCGGTTCACTGCCAGCTACGCCGAACTGGAGCAGCTGGTCACCAGGCGCCAGGTTCAGGTGGGTTTGCTGCTGCCCTTTGACTTTTCCCGGAAGTACCAGACCGGCAAAACCGCGGTGGTGCAGGCCCTGGTGGACGGCACCGACTCAAACACCGCCAACATCGTCCTGGGCTACGTGCAGGCGGTGGCCGCGGCTTATAATCAACAACTATTGGTGCAGCGGCTGACCACCAAGGGGCCGGCCCGCCTGGCGATGCCGGTGGATAGCCAGGTGCGCTACTGGTTTAACGAAGACCTGGAGTCCCGCAACTACATCGTCCCCAGCCTCATTGCGGTCATCATGATGATGGTGGGGGCCATGCTCACCTCGCTGACGGTGGTGCGGGAGTTGGAGCGGGGCAGCCTGGAAGGGCTGCTGGCCACCCCCATCAAGAAAACCGAGCTGCTGCTGGGCAAACTGGGGCCTTACTTCTTCATCGGCATGTTCGATATGTTAATCGTCATGGCCATGGGGAAGTTCCTCTTTCAGGTGCCCCTGAGGGGGAGCCCCCTGCTCTTGATCGGATTGTCGGCCGTCTTCATGATCGCCACCCTGGGGCAAGGCTTGCTCATTTCCGTGACCTCGGATAACCAGATGCAGGCTTTCCAAATGGTCATGCTCACCACCTTTTTGCCGGCGTTCTTCCTGTCGGGGGCCATCTTCGCCATCTACCTGATGCCCCTGCCGTTGCAGATCGCCTCCTTTTGTGTGCCGGCCCGGTACCTGGTAACCATTTCCAAGGGCATCTATCTCAAGGGCATCGGCATCAAGGTGTTGTGGCCCCACGTCCTGATGCTGGTGGGGTCCGGCATTTTGCTGGTG
>DASWLF010000387.1:0-2125 GCA_036396255.1 Desulfobaccales bacterium | reverse complement strand
GCGGTCCTGGCGGCCTTGACCGAGGCGGCCGCGGCCCTGAAGGTGCCTTATCACGTGGGAGTGACCTGCACCACCGCCGACTTTTATGCGGGCCAGGGCCGGCCGGCGCCGGGGTTCCCCATCCTTGACCCCCATAAGGTGGAGAAACTTAGCCGGGCCGGGGTCCTCAACCTGGAGATGGAGATGTCCGTGTACCTGACCCTGGCCGCGGTGTCGACCTTGAACCTCAGGGCCGGAGGCGCCTGCGCCGTCTTTGCCAACCGCATCCACGGCACCTTCGCGGGTCCTAGGCTTCGGAATAGGTCCGAAAAGCGGCTGATTGAGGTGGGGCTGGAAGCCCTAGAAATCCTTGCAATGAGAGACCATGGGGGAAAAGGGTAAAAGGGTAAAAGGCGAAAAGGCGAAAAGGCGAAAACCAAAAACTAAAAACCAAAAACTGATAACTGGCTCCTGGCCCCTGACCCCTGATGCTCAAACTCACCTGGCGCAACACGGTTCGGCATCCTTTGCGGGCCGCCCTCACCGTCGGCGGCATGGCGGTGGCGGTCCTGGCCTTTGCATTGCTGCGCACCATGGTGGCGGCCTGGTATTCCGGGGTGGAGGCCTCCTCCCCGGCCCGGCTGGTGACCAGGAACGCCATTTCCCTGATCTTCCCTTTGCCCATGGCTTATCTTCCCAAGATCCAGGGCCTGCCCGGCATCGCCAAAGTGGCTTACGGCAACTGGTTCGGGGGGGTTTATATCGACGAGCGCCACTTTTTCCCCCAGTTCGCGGTGGACGTGCGTCATTACTTCGACATCTACCCGGAGTACGTCATCCCGGAGGACCAGAAACTGGCTTTTTTCCAAGACCGCCGGGGGTGCGCCGCGGGCCGGGCCCTGGCCCAACGCTATGGCTGGCGGCTGGGGGACGCCATTATTCTCAAAGGCACCATTAACCCGGGGGAATGGCGTTTTATTATCCGCGCCATCTATACCGGGGCGGAACCCCAGACCGATGAGTCCCGCTTCTTTTTCCACTGGGACTACCTGAATGAAAGTTTGAAAAAGTCGGCCTCCAGCCGGGCCGACATGGTGGGCTGGTTCCTCATCAAGGTGACGCGGCCGGAGCTGGCCCCCCAGGTGGCCGCCGCGGTGGACGCCATGTTTCAGAACTCCCTGGCCGAAACCATCACCGAGACCGAGAAGGCCTTCCAGTTGGGGTTTGTTGCCATGACCGAGACGATTCTGCTGGCCATTCGCGTGGTTTCCTGGGTGGTCATCGGGGTGATCCTGGTGGTGCTGGCCAACACCATGGCCATGAGCGCCCGGGAGCGCTCGGGGGAGTACGCGGTGCTCAAGACCATGGGCTTCAAGGGCCGGCACCTGGCGGGGCTCATCTTCGGCGAATCAATGCTGCTGGCCCTAGCCGGGGGGCTGGTGGGACTGTCCCTGACCTTCCCGGCGGTGCACGTCTTTCGCACCCAGCTGGGACAATATTTCCGGGTCTTCCCCCTCACCCGGGCCACCCTGGTGGTGGGGCTGACTGTGGCCCTGGCCGTGGGCTTCCTGGCCGCGGTGCTGCCGGCCTGGCGGGCCGCCCGGGTGAGCATCGCCGAGGCGTTAAGAAAAGTGGGGTAAGATGATCTGGGGGAGGGGGCTAAGGGCCCAGGGCCACTTACAATCCCTCCCCCAAAACCCCCTCCCCCAATCCCTTAAGTTTTGGGCCTGGGAGTCGGGGCTGAAAGCCCCCACTCCCACGGCCTTTGCGGGTTGGGGGCGAATGGCAGAATTGTAGGGTGGGCATGGCCCACCACTTATGCGAAATTAAGGGCGCGGGATGCACCGGCATCCTGCCGGTGCAAGTGCACAGGCTGGAAGCCTGTGCCACCAAAAACTAAAAACTAAAAACTAAAAACTCGAAACTCGAAACTCGAAACTGGCAACTGGCAACTATGCTCAAACTCTCGTGGCGCAACATTCTCCGGCATCCCTTGCGGGCCGCCCTCACCATCCTGGGGATGGCGGTGGCGGTGCTGGCCTTCTGTCTGCTGCGCACCGTGGTGGCCGCCTGGTACGCCGGGGTGGAGGCCTCTTCGCCGGTGCGCCTGGTGACCAGGAACGCCGTGTCCCTCATGTTCCCCTTG
>DASWLF010000386.1:0-8886 GCA_036396255.1 Desulfobaccales bacterium | reverse complement strand
TCAAGGAAAAAATGACTTGGCCCAGGAGGCAAACTCGCACTCCGGTGGGGCCCGGCAGGAGTTTCCCCAAACGGTCAGCCTGGGGCTGCCCCAGGGGGCAAGGCCCAGCGCCCAGAGCGGCAGGGCGCCTGGGGACTCTCCTGCTGCTGCCGCCGGCCAGGCCAACCGGGGCTACCCCGTCCATGGGGGAAAATCCGGCGATGAACCGGGGGTCAGCTCCCGGCGGAGGGCTCCGGGGGGCCTTTTTCTTGCCCCGCGGCCCGGTCTGGGGGGCGGGCTGCGGGTGGCCCCAGGTGGCCGGCTCCCCGGTCCCGAAACACCAGGTAGCTCAGCCAATAGACGTTGGCGGTCAACAGTACCGTCAGGCCGATGAGATATTGGCGGCTCTCCACCCCCACGGCGTGCAGCAGGAACTTGGCCGCGACGAAGCAGATGAACAGCCGCAGAAAAAAGCTGAACAGGGCGCCCATGGCGGGATATTATCCCATTGGCCGGAAATTGCAACCAGGGGGCCGCGGCCACCGGGAGGCCAGGTCAAAGCACCGTTGCGCTGCTGGCCAAACTCGGCTAATATCTCTCCAGAAAGCCGCTTCTCATTAAGAAGGCCATGGCTTTAAACCATTCTTGCCCTCCCTCTGGCTGGGGCGGCAGGAGCGCCAGATTGCCGCGGAGGACCTATCCTCCATGGTAACCATCTCATTAAGGGGTACGGCGGATGGATAACCTTCCTTATCTGGAGATCTATCTCACCTCCGCATCATTCTTCTTAATCATTGTCTACCATATTCAATTAATCCATCAGATTCGCACCCGGCCGCTGACCACCTCCATAGGCGTCACCAACCACCTGCGGGGGCACTGGGTGGAATCCATCATGGAACACAACCGGGACCTCCTGGCGGTCCAGACGCTGCGCAACTGGGTAATGGCCTCCAGTTTCCTGGCCTCCACCGCCATCCTCATCAGCCTGGGGTTGGTGAGCATAGCGGCCAGCCCGGAGCGGATGGCGGAAATTTCTCCCACCCTCAAGGAACTGGTGCGGGAACACCGGGTACTTTGGCTGTTCAAGCTGATGGTGTTGATCGTCGACTTCTTTTTCGTCTTCTTCAGTTTTTGCCTGGCCATCCGCTATTACAACCACGTGAATTTCATGATCAACGTCCCTTCCACCCTGGCCCATAAGATCACCCCGGAGTACATCACCGGCATCCTCAACCGCGGCATGATGCATTACAGCCTGGGGATGCGGGGCTACTACCTGGGGGTGCTCCTGGTCCTGTGGCTGTTCGGCCCCATCTGGATGCTAATGGGCACCGTGGTCATGCTCATAGCCCTGTATCACCTGGACCGCACTGCTTGAGCCGCGGTGGTTCCAGTCTTTCACCCCTTTCTTCCAAGGGTGGGGGACATTTTTCGTAAGTGCCACCCGCCCTCTCCTGAAACCCTCCCCTCCACCCCAAATGGGGAGAGGGTACTACGCTACCCCAGTTCCTCCTGGTTGGCCCCCGGGAAGGCCTTCCCCCATCCTCCAGCCAGGCCGCTAAATTACCCGAATGGTTAGCCCCCCGGAAGGAGCGCCTACCGGTTTCTTGAACCCAAAATGAGGGAAATCGCACCCCATAATCAGGGTTGCCCTGATTGCGGCAAAACCCGCTTGCCTTGAAAATAGCCTCAAAACCATTGTGACCCGAGGTGGGGCGGGGCCGGGGCTTGCTTCGCACCCCACGGTTGTTTGGAAGTTCTCTAAAATTAAGCACTTGGTTGGCCTCAGGGGAAGTGTCTCCTCTTGCTGAAGATGGGGGATGCAATTGTCCAGCAATGATTTTGCCGTCAGGATTGGCCGGGACGAAATCGGGCGCATCCTCAACCTGAAAGAGAATGTGGACCACAACGGCCTGTGGCTGGATTTCGTGACCCGCTACCAGGGCCTGGGCTGGGTTTTGGCGGCCATAAATGCCCGGGACGGGGCGGACCTGGGCCTGGACTTCAGCCAACCCAGCGAGGTCTGGTCCCAACGGCTGGCCGACCTGGGCATGGAGAATATTCAGGTAAACGTGGGGATCCGCACCGGCAAGTCTTCCCGGCTGTTGGTCCTGGAGGTCAACAAGGGGGAAGGGGCGTTGTCTCTGGACCAGTTGGGAGAATGGCGGGCCGAGTGCGTGGCGGAAGTGGGCGACAGCCGGGAGCAGCATTACTATGTCCTGCCTCCGGAGCGCCTGGCGCCGCCCTCCTTTTTCCTGGCTCCCCAGGTCCTGATTTACGGCGATGGGGGGTTGGTTCTGGCTCCTCCTTCCATCGAACCCCAGGGCCGGGAACCCTGGCGTTGGCGCCGTCCTCCCTGGGAAAACCCGCCCCAAGCCCCCAAGCCCGCGGTGTGGCAGTTTATCCGGAATCACGCGGCACCGGCCTCCGACCCGGCCGCGGGCGCCGAGCCCCAGGTGCCGCCCTGGGAGGAGATTTACCCAATCATTGCGCCATACGGCCTGGTGCTCAAGGCTTTGCTGGTTCCGGCCCCCTCAGTGGAGGCTTATTATTACGGGGTCCTGACCGCGGCCCGGGGGGTGGGGATCACGGACCCGGAAGTGCTTTTGGGTCTGCTGTGGCATGCGCCCCACGGCGACTGTCGCACCCGCCCGGGCCGGTGGGAATACCTGCAAGACCTGGTGGCCGACGCCTCCATGCCCCAGATGGGGGCAAACGGTCAGGCTGATCTGCAGCAGGCGCCGGGGCTGCCTGCGGCCATTGCCACCCTGGGAACCTGGTCTTTTCCGGAAAAGGCCTGGAAGGAGGTGGGACTACACTTGCAACCAGGCTTTCGGGGGGGCGACCCCGGCTCGGGGGCTGCTGCGGATGGCTACGAAACCTCGGTTTCGGCCCAATTCTTCCAGCTCCTGGCGGGACTGGGAGAAAAGGTGATCGTGGAGAGCTGCCGCTACGAAGCACTGCGCTCCGAATTGGGAACCAGGGTGGCGGCAGCTGACAGCCGGAAGCAAGAATGGAACCAGCGCTATTGCCCGTCCCTGACCGCGCCCACCGACCGGGAGGCGGTGGGGGTGGAGAAAGACCAGGTTCGGTCCAGCGATCTCGCCCAGGCCTGGGCCGCGGTGATGCCGGGACCCGCCCCGCAGAGCCGCCATTACCAGGAAATCCAGGCGGCAGCCGAGGATTTCCTGAAACAGCATGCCGATCTGGCGGCAGACCGGCAGACAATCATGATGGTGATCTTCTGCCTGAAAAATTACATTGCCATCAACCCTGAGTTTGCCCCCCTGCCCTTCAGGGAAAAATTGGAGAAAGCCGGCAAGATGGCCAGGGTCTTCCTGTGGGAGCAAGAGCCTTCCTTGGGGGTGTCTTGAGGAAGCCGCGGGCCCTGCCCCTAATCAACCGGTGGAGCTTTTCAGTACGTTATGGAGGAGGATGACATGGCGCCCAATGATCTTGGCAGACCGCCTGCCCGCACCGCTGACTCTCCTTATATAATTTTGGAGATCAATGACCGGGAAGGAGAGACGGCTCTCCGGGTTCCGGTTGTGGTCCAGAACCTGACCGCCGGGGTGGTCACCCTGGAGGCCATTTACTCCCAGACCACGGTGGGTTGGGAAAACTACGACGGCCACAGCGGCAACCTGCGCCTGAGGTTCAGGGGCGGGGAAGAGCCCATTGACATCAGAGGCAGGCTGATCTGGACCAGATCTGCCGGTGAAGACGGCAGGCACTTAACCCTGGGCCTGGAGCTGGCCAGGCCGACCCTGACCGCCCGCAAGGTCCTGGGAGACCTGATCCCCCATAGCGCCAAGGACATCAAGGGGCTGTGGGACCGCTGGGATCAGGCCTATGCCAGTCCGAAACCGGCATTCTCCGACCAGAAGATCTATTTGCTGGGGATGATCTTACTTTTTGGCGGTGTGGCCTTGCAATTGGCGGGGCACAAATCCTTCCAGTTATTTGGCTGGGTTTTGTGGTTCTTTGGCAGTCTGGCGGTGGCCGGCAAAAGCCTCTGGTCTCTCTGGCAGAAGAGGCTCCCCCGCTGATTATTGTCGCCCATGGGAGGTTAAAATGTCTGCGGAACTGGGTAGAATAAAACTCTGGAGTATTGGCGGAGGCAAGGGCGGCGTCGGCAAGAGCATCGTCTCCCTGGGATTGGGCATCTGCCTGGCTCGCCTGGGAAAGAAGGTAATCCTGATCGACGGCGATCTGGGCGGGGCCAATCTCCACACCCTCATGGGGGTGCGTTATCCCCATGTCACCCTGGAACACTTTCTTTTGAAGAAGGTGCCGCGCCTGGAAGACACCGTCATCGAGACGGAGGTTGAGGGCATCGGCCTCATCTGCGGCGCCGACGACATCCTGGGCGCGGCCAACCCCACTTATTCCCAGAAGATCAGGCTGCTCAACCAGATTGAAGATCTGCCGGCGCAATATGTCTTGTTGGACCTGGGGGCCGGCTCCTCCTTCAACCTCCTGGATTTCTTCAACTATTCTCCCGGGAAAATCGTGGTGTTCACCAGCCAGGCCACCTCCCTCCAGAACGCCTACGGCTTTATCAAGAGCGCCCTGTACCGGAAGCTCTCCAAGGATTTCGCCAAAGACGATGAGGTCCTGGATCTGCTGTACCAGACTGCGGGGAGCAACTCGGAGATGCCCATGCACTCCGTCCCGGACCTGTTGGCCCGGTTCAAGGAACAGGCGCCCCAAAAGCATGACCTGCTGTGCCGGGCGCTGTGGGACTTCCATCTTTTCCTGGTCGTCAACATGGTGAAGAACACCTCCGATCTGAAGTCGCCGGAGATCATCCAGGCGGTGTGCAATGATTTTCTAAACATCCAGCCCCAGATTCTGGGACAGCTGGTCCACGATGCGGCGGTGGAGGCAGCCGTCAACCAGATGGTTCCCTTCCCCATGGGCCAGGGAAAGAGCAAGGCAGCCCAGGGGTTGCAGCAGATCGTGTTACGGATTATCAAGGAATCAAGGCTTCCCAAACCAGGTTGGCTGACTACCAGGGAAATCCCCGCAGACGATGACCTGCCGGTGGAAACCATGGTTACCCAGCCTTCCTGAACGGTGGGTTAAAAAAACAACTGCAAAAGGAAGGGTGCCCCCTTGAAGACTTAGCAAAACGGAGATAATATGAATGGGACCCTGCCGATCCTCTGGGATGAGGCGGGCGCTTCCGCGGTAGAGTACGCTTTGCTGTTGGTGGGCATTGCCCTCGCCGTGGTGGGAAGCGTGGCAATTTTCGGCACCCTGATCAAAGGCTTATTTGATCGGACCGCCGCCATATTCCTTGTATAGCTTCAGAATTTGGCGCTGAAGTGATCCAGAGGTGAAGGCGCCGCCGGCGTCGGGAGGGCGCGGCGCGCCCCGGCCGCGGAAATGGCCCCATTCATCAAAAGCTCTTGCTGCACTACTTAGGGAGAATCCCCAATGAATCTGGCTGAACGCCTCCTTAAAGCTCAGATGCTGACCCCGGAAGAACTGGCCCCGGCTCTGTACCGCCAGAAAAAGACCCGGGGCTTCCTGGCCAAACACCTGCTGGATCTCAAGCTCATCGAGCCGAAGGTCTTGGCCAAGTTTGTCCAACCTCGGCCGCAGGCCCCCGAAACTTTAGACGAGACCGGGCTGCCGAAAAATCTCCTGATCCAGCTCATCCTGAAGCACGCCAATTTCCTGGACACCGTCACCCCCCGGGAAATGGCCCGGGATATCAAGATCCCGAAACATCTGACGGAAACGCTCTTCGAGCACCTCAAGGACCAGAATTACCTGTTCGTCAAACCCCGGGATCTGCTGACCAAGAAGGACCACATCCCCATGGAGATGCGTTACGCCTTGACCGATGCCGGCAAGGTCTACGCCGAACAGTGCCTGGAAGCCAACCGCTACGTGGGGCCGGCCCCCGTGCCCCTGGAGGATTACTGGGATTGGGTGGAGGCCCAGACCATCCACCAGGTGAAAGTGGAGCAGAAGCGCCTCAAGCAAGTCTTTGCCGATTACGTGGTTTCGCCGTCCTTGCTCAATAAAATCGGCCCGGCCATCAACAGCGGGCGCTCCATTTTCCTGTTCGGGCCCTCGGGCAACGGCAAGACGGTGATGGCCAACTGCATCGGGCAGGCCTTCCAAGACGCGGTTTACATCCCTTACGCCCTTTACATCTACGGCCAGATCATCCGGGTATACGATGAAGTCAACCACCAGCCGGTGCCCCAGGCCCCGGATGGTCCGCCCCATGACACCCGCTGGATTCAGTGCCGGCGCCCGGTGGTCATCGCCGGCGGCGAGATGACGGAAGAGGCCCTGGAGTTGAAGTTCAACCCCATCACCAAGTTCTACGAGGCCCCGCACCAAATGCGGGCCAATAACGGCATCTTCATCATCGACGACTTCGGACGGCAAAAGGTCTCGCCCCGGCAGCTCCTCAACCGGTGGATGTACCCCCTGGAGACCCGCCAGGACTTCTGTTGCCTCCACACCGGGCAGCAGTTCGGCATTCCTTTCGACCAGCTCATCATCTTCTCCACCAACCTGAACCCATACAGTCTGGCCGACGAAGCCTTTCTGCGGCGCATCCGCCACAAGATCTTCGTGGGCTACGTCTCTCCGGAGCAATACCTGGAGATTTTCCGCCGGGTCTGCGTGGAGCACAACATCCCCTTTGACCCGGAGATCATCCGGGACATGATGGCCCGCTACTATGTCATCGCCGCCCGCCCCCTGTGCGCCTGCCACCCCCGGGACCTCATCGAAAACCTGGTGGACCGGGGCCGGTTCATGGGCCAGACCCCCCAGCTCACTTCCGCGGAGCTGGACTACGTCTGCCAGACTTATTTCGTCAAAGCCATGGGCATCACCGACTACGACGCCATCAGCGGTGGTGAGGAGCCCAAGCCCATAATCTGAGGCGGCCGCTCCGGCCCTGGGGACCCGGCTTTCTCCGGCAAAGAGCGCCGCCTTTTTATTGTCCTCGCACCCCGTCAGGTGGTAAACTCTTCTCAGACCGACTGGTGATCTCCTTACCTTTGGGAGGAAAAGATGCGGACGGCTAATCCCGCGCTCAGCGACGACACCTTCACCGGATTTGGCCGGGTGGCCCGGGAAGAGCAGATGTCCATTCAGGGCACGGTCAACAAGGCCGTGCTGTTGCTAATGTGCGTCTTCCTCACCGCGGCCTGGACCTGGAGCCTCTTCTACCGCACCATGAGTCCCCAAGCGGTGGTGCCCTTGCTGGCCATCGGGGCCATCGGCGGCCTCATCGTGGCCCTGGTCACCGTCTTCAAGCAGTCCTGGGCCCCGGTGACCGCGCCCATTTACGCCCTGCTGGAGGGGCTGGTCATCGGCGGGGTCTCCGCCGTGGCCGAGGCCCAGTTTCCGGGCATCGTCATCCAGGCCGTGGGGCTCACCTTCGGCACCTGCCTGGCGCTCCTGCTGGCCTACAAGTCCGGGATGATCCGGGCCAGCGAGAATTTCAAGCTGGGGGTGGTGGCGGCCACCGGCGGCATCGCCCTGTTTTATCTGCTCAGCCTCATTCTGGGCCTTTTCGGGGTGCGGATCTCCTTCCTCTATCAGAGCGGACCCCTGGGCATCGCTTTCAGCCTCTTTGTGGTGGTGATTGCGGCCCTGAACCTGGTGCTGGATTTTGACTTCATCGAGCAGGGGGCCGGGGCCGGGGCGCCGCGCTACATGGAGTGGTACGCCGCCTTCGGGCTGATGGTGACCCTCATCTGGCTCTACCTGGAGATCCTGCGCCTGCTGATGAAACTGCGCAGCCGGGACTAGGGGGGTGAAAATAGTTTTCTGTTTTCAGTTTTCGGTTTTCGGTAAAAGCCTCTAAGTAAACCTAATCCGGGTAAGGGGCGATGCAGGGACGACTCACCGGGTCGCCCAACGCCTTGGGGATGAAGGCTTTTGATTTGTTAGAAATATACGCCCCTTTGAAACCGGGTCACTTTAGCATGATCAAGGGTAGGGTACCGCCATCTTCCAAGGGAAATCGCAGACCGGAGCGCCGGGGAACCCCTGGGGGTCGCCGCTTACCACCCGCCTCATCGCCTCGGCTTCGCGCCCCGTTTAGCTGCTCCAGGCGCTGGCCTTTTTATTACTCGGAGCATTAAAAAAATTGCATTGGCTCGGTTTAAGGGCACGGCACGCCGTGCCCCTACAGTTCAGAAAGGACAATCGGTTTTTCGCTCCGAGTAATAGTTTGTCTTAGCTCCCCCCCGCCTTATCGTAGGAAGGAAATCTGAGGGGTGCCCGCATGAAGAGCAAGACCCAAGCGCTTACGGAGGTGGCGTTGATCGCCGCCCTGCATGAGCGGTTCGGGCCGGCCCCTCCGGAGGTGATCCTGGGGATCGGCGACGACTGCGCCGCCATCAGCCTGGACGGTTCCGACTATTTCCTCTGGACCATGGACACCCTGGTGGAGGGGGTCCACTTCGATCTTTCCTACACCCCCCTGGAGAAGTTGGGCTGGAAGGCCCTGGCGGTGAACCTCAGCGATATCGCGGCCATGGGGGGCGAGCCCCGTTACGCATTGCTGTCCCTGGGGTGGCCGCCCCGACGGGACCGCTCCGGGGCCCTGACTTTGGCCGACGGCCTGGCCCGGGCCGCCCGGGAGTACGGCGTGGCCGTCATCGGCGGGGACACGGTGGCCTCCCCCGGGGGCCTGGCCGTCACCCTGACCCTCACCGGGGTAGTGGACGCCGCCCGGATGCTCAGGCGCGCCGGGGCGCAGGCCGGGGACCTGGTCTATGTTACCGGGACCCTGGGGGAAGCCGCCGCGGGCCTGGAGATCCTGAAGCGTGGGGTGGAGATGGACCGGGGGCTGAAAGAGCCGTTAATCGAGGCCCATCTGGCGCCCCGACCCCAGCTCCAGGCCGGCAGGGTGCTGGC
>DASWLF010000385.1:0-2839 GCA_036396255.1 Desulfobaccales bacterium | reverse complement strand
TGCCGCCCACCATCAAGTGCAGCTGCTCCTGGGGCGACGGGGTAATGGGGGCCATGGTCATGGTCTTGTGGGACCTGCCGCGGCCGGAGAGCGCCGCCACCCTCCAGAACCTCGACGCCTTCCTGGGGGCGCGGTAAGGCGCCTCTTTATAGTGCGGCAATTGGAGGGGCCTGATCCTGGAGTGCTCTTGCTTACCAAGAATCTTGAACCGGGGGGAGTTAGTCCCCGGGGGCGGACGGCGGAGAGGTGGGCTGGGGGTGTACGATGACGATCCAGGGCAAACACAGGGCCTGCACCTCAGAGGCATAAGGGAACCCCGAAGGCAAATAAGCCCCAAACGGGCACTGGGGACAGAGCTTCCCCTGGGTGCCGCAGACGGACCGGAGCGCCGCCGGGTCGCCGATCAGCCGCCGCAGCTCCGCCTGCAGCTGTTGCACGTCCTCCAGCTGGGGTTGGTTGATCTCCTGGATCATCTGCCGCATCACCCCGGCCAGCTGCCGCAGTAAGGGGGGGAAGGCATCATCCACCTTTTCCAGGCGCATCAGAAAGTCATGGGTCTGTAGGCCCGTGCCGCTCATGATTCCACTCCGTTCTTCCTCGGCCACTCGCACTTGGGAAAGTCTATGTGGGACAGCATCCCGGTGCCCAGGTAAATTTTGCATAGGGTGTTGAACCACTTATTCGGTTGGGGAACCCACTCCAGCACCGGTCGCCGCCCGGCGCTCCACTCCACCAGGAACTGGGTAAAGATGATCCACTGCATCAACTCCCCGGGATGATCCAGCACCGAGGGGTAATAGCGGAACTCGATGGTGTTCCGGTACCAGTAGGAGTGGAGATTCAGCCCATGATACCGGGTGGGGTGCATCTTGCGGTGGTGCGGCGCCTTGGGGTCATCCCGGTTCTCCGGGGAATACCAGAGGGTTTTAACCAGGGGGGGTTTCCGCTCCGAACCGTTGCGTTTGAACCATTCGTAGAGATCGATTTCCAGGGGCCGGCAGGTTTCGGTCCGGCGGCGGTCCTCGGGCAGCAGCCGGTAGATGTAGTTTTCAAAGATGGCCACGATGCGCAGCAGCTCAAACAGCTCCTGATTGCCGAAGTGATCCGGGTCCACCCCGTGGTGCACATGGAAACCACAGGTTTCGTTGACCTGGATCTCGGGAAACTCCTTTAGCAGGCACAATGCCTCGTATACCTGGGCCAGCCCCCTGGAGCCGGAGAGAATGGGGCTCACCAGCTCGCTGCCCCCGCTCCCCTTGATGGTGTCGTCCAACACGAAGGACCACGCCTCGTAAGGAGGGGCTTCGGGAGAATAACCGTTTAAGACCAGCCCCCGGCTTTCAAAGACCTTGGGCAGCAGGACCCCGTCCGCGGAGCGGCTGGTGATATTGTAAGGTGGAATTACGTCCCGGTCGCCCGCCGAGATGGTGTACTTTAGCCCAAAAGTCTCGATCTCCACTCCGAAGGAGCGGCCGGTGAAGTACCGGAGCATAGGGTACCGGTCTTTGAGACGCGCTTCCCAATCTTCAGGTGAGACGAGATCCACCTGCTCCCCCCCATCGTATCAGATCACCCGCCGGCGGCCACCGTTTCGCAACCCAGGGCGGGCATGGATATTATTTTATCCAGAATAACCGAAAACCCAAGCCTTTTGCAAGGTTATTTCTATTTTTCGTCCTTTGGCGCTTAACTTGAAGTATCTTTCCTGGACGGAGAACCCAATGGGTTTATCCCCTGGGACTGGTGGATTTTCTGGAATTCCGGGGACTGGCCCCCGGCGCCGTGGGGCTGAACCGGATGGAGGTCCAGGAAGGCGCCCCCCGGAGGGAGCGCCTGAAGAAGGCAGGCCGCTGGCGGCGCCTCTGCCAGACCTGGCGGCAGATCCCGGCTTAGACGGGACATATCTCAACCCCGGCCAGAGCTATCTCTGTCCGGAGCAAAGAGCTGGCTCAAGTCAACCGGGATTGGATGCCATTTACGGCGGGCTATGAAAGGACGCCTCTAAGACGGCTACTGGTACTGCACCTCAAAGACGCGCTTGGCCACCACGAAGGTGCCTTCGTAGTAAGGTTGGCGCAGGTCGGTGATGGTCACGCCGTTCCGGTGGTTAGAGGCGTGGATCATCTTGCCTTCCCCCAGGTAGATGCCGGCATGTCCCACCCACCGGCCGCCCCGCCGGAAGAAGAGCAAATCTCCGGGCAGCAGTTTAGAGAAATCCATGTTGCAGGTGACGACCCGCCCCACCTGGGCCTGCTCGGCGCTGGAACGGGGCAGATTGATCTTGAAGTTGTGATAGATGTACTGGACGAAGCCCGAACAGTCGGTGGCATAGCCGCGCTCCAGGGAGCCGCCCCGGCTATAAGGAGTGTCCTCGTAGTATTTGGCCTGGGTCAGAACCAGTTCCGAGAAGTTCCAGGGCTCGAACCGGTTGTATTTGGGTTCAGCCGAGGAAACCCGGTCGCTCCCCACTTCGGGCTTGGAAGAGGGCTTGGTCACGGGGGTGCGGTTCTTTTTGGGACCCATGGGCTCCAGCAGGAACTTGCCGTCCCGCTGGGGGGTGACCTTGATCAGGGGCGGGGTCTCCGCCACGCCGGCCCGGTACGGGGCCACGGCGGAAGCACCTCCCTCATCTGCATAACTCCGCCCAGAATAACGGCTGCGGCTATATCTTGAACTCTTGCTTGATTTGCTTTTCTTGGCGACCTTGGCTTGGGACTTAGAGGAAGATTTCTTTTTTGCGTCCTTAGTGGGAACTGCTTGCGCCAGGCCGGGAGATATGGTTAACGCCAGGGTAATTACCGCGGTCCAAATTATCCGATTCGCCATCCAGAACCTCCTT
>DASWLF010000384.1:0-5415 GCA_036396255.1 Desulfobaccales bacterium | reverse complement strand
GTTATCTTTGACGGACACCCGCTGTTCCACGATGCGCAGGCCGGTGATGCCCCGCAAGGTCTTGACCGCCCGGGCGAAGCCCACCTTGATCGCCTCTTCGAAGCCCTTCGGGGACTCGGCAATAATATCGGTTACTCTGGCCACGTTGGTGCTCGACATGATCTAGCCCTCCTTGGAGATGGTATGGCGCCGCGGGTATTAGGATGGACCCGCCCAACCAGTAACTCGTTTAATGTTAATACCAAAGAGCAACAATGCAAGGGAAAAGCAAGTTTGAGTTTCGAGTTTCGAGTTCCGAGTTTCGAGTTTTAAGTTTTTAGTTTTTAGTTTTCCGGTTAAACACTGCCCCTCAGGGGCAATGCTCATCTGGCACCACTGAGCAGCTTCCTTAGCCAGGAAAAATTAATTTTGCCGCTGCTTCGGCCCTCTGCCAACCTCAAACTCAGAACTCGAAACTCGAAACTCGAAACTCAAAACTCATAAGGAATGGGATCAGGGACCCCGGCCGCGGCAAAGCCTTTGAGGCGCAGGCGGCAGGAGGAGCAGCGCCCGCAGGCCCGGACGTCGTTTACGTAGCAGGACCAGGTCAGCTCCAGGGGGGCTCCCAGGTCCAGGCCCAGGCGGATGATGCCGGCCTTGTCCAGGTGGATCAACGGGGTCTGGAGGCGGATATGGGTCTCGGGCCGGGTGCCCAGCTCCATCAGGCGGTTGAAGGCCTCAAAATACCGGGGCCGGCAATCAGGGTAACCGGGGTTGTCCAGCACATTGGCGCCGATGAAGACCGCTGCGGCCCCCAGGACTTCGGCCCAGGCCACCGCCCCGGCCAGCAGGTTGGTGTTGCGGAACGGCACGTAGGTGGAAGGGATGCCGGGGGGCTCCGCTTCCGCCAGGGGGATTTCCCGGCCCGGGTCCGTCAGGCTGGAGCCGCCCATGGCCCCCAGGAAAGCCAGGTCCGCCTCCAGGGTGCGGACCACCTGGAAAAACGCGGCCTGGGCCCGGAACGCCTCCCGCTCCCGGGCCAGGGTGCGCTGGCCGTAGTTGGCGTGAAACAGGGCCAGCTCGAAACTCTGCCGGGCCACCGCCGCGGCCACGCAACTGTCCAGCCCCCCGCTGGCCAGCACCACGGCTAGCGGTTTGGAAAGGGTTTTCGGTTTCCGGTTTCCGGTTTTCGGTGTCGAATTAAAGGTGTTTCGAAGGTTCATTCTTAAGCCTCGTTTTTGCGGAAAGAGTAAATGGCTCTCTCGAACCGCGGAAGCCCCTGCGAGAAGAGGAAAGAATATATACCGAGGACACTCGTATTATGCTTTCACCGAAAACCGAAAACGGAAAACCGAAAACTCGCTTCACTTCCCCCGGGCCTCCGGTCCCCAGAGGTATTTGTGCAGTTGCAGGTTGAGCCTGAGCGGCAGGCGGCTGGCCAGCACCCAGGCCGCCACCTCCTGGGGCGGCAGGGCGCCGAACACCGGGGAAATCAACACCGGCAGGCGCTGGACCAACCCGTGCCTTTGGATAATCTCCAGGGCCCAGAGGAAATCGTCCCGGTTCGAAACCACGAACTTGACTTCATCCCGGGAAGTCAAAAATTCCAGGTTTTCCCACAGGTTGTGCCCGGACATGCCGCTGGCCGGACACTTCAGGTCCAGGACCCGGTGCACCCGGGCGTCCACCTCCCTGATGGAGAGGGAGCCGTTGGTCTCCAGAAACACCCGGAAGCCGGCGTCGGCCAGGGAGACCAGGAGCGGCAAGGTTTCGGCCTGCAGCAGGGGCTCGCCGCCGGTCACCAGCACCAGCCCGGCGGCATGGGCCCGGGCCGCGTCCAGCAGTTGCGCCGCCGACCTCTCCCGGCCGGCCTCGTAGGCGTACGTGGTGTCGCAGTAGCGGCAGCGCAGGTTGCAGCCGCTCAGGCGGATGAAAAACGCCGGCAACCCGGCCTGGGTGGATTCCCCCATCACGCTGTAAAAAGTTTCGCAGACCTGGAGAGACATGGCTGGCGCCTGCCGGGCAGTTTCTTGGTTAAGCCCCGGGCTTCTGGTTAATTATCCGCCGATAGCCGGATTAAATCAACCCTTGACCTTGTCGACGTGGCGGGCCCGGAGGCCCGCCCTACCAATACATCTTTTGAGGGTAGGGCGGGCCTCCGTGCCCGCCTTTAAGGGCGGCCGTCCCTGGCCGCCTTTAAGCCTTCTCGGTAAAACGAGAAGGCAGGGTCTTACGCGCCCCCGGGCCTGACATCCTCCCCTCTATTTCGTCTAGAACCTTGCAGGGCAGTAATTGTGCGATAATTCACATAATTTTCCCTTGCGTTCTGCCATCCTCTGCCGTAGAATAAAACCCGCTTACCAGGAGGCGAAATGAGCGAGCCGGGCCGCCCGCTCCCGGTAAAACCAGTGGCCAGCCTGCTGCTGGCCCGGGAGGATTTGGGTCCGGCGGTCCTCAATAGACTCAGTGACCTCCTGGGACCTCCGGACCTGGTGGGGCCCTGGTGGCCCTTCGCGGCAACCGATTATTACACCCCGGAGATGGGCCCGAATTTGGGGCGCCGCCTGGTTTCTTTCCTGCACCTGGCCGACCCGGGCCAGCTGGCGAGTTGGAAGGTATACACCAATCGAATCGAAGCGGGGTTCGCCCTGGGAGGACGCCGGGCGGTGAACCTGGACCCCGGTTATCTTGCCAAAGAGAGGCTGGTGCTGGCCACCGGCAAGAATTACAGCCACCGGCTCTATCTGGAACATGGCATCTATGGCGACCTGACGCTTATTTACGGCCGGGGCGGATTTCGACCTTTGCCCTGGAGCTATCCGGACTACGCCCAGGGGGAGATGCCGGCGTTCCTGGAACTGGTGCGACGCAAATATCTATGGCAGCTTAAAGTAATGGCCCAGCAATGATCAAAAGCATGACCGCCTACGGCCGGGGGGAGGCGGAAGGCCCTTACCTGAAGTGGGTGGTGGAACTGCGCACCGTCAACCACCGCTTCCTGGAGCTATCCCTCAACCTGCCCAAGCGCCTCTGGTCTCTGGAGGACCGCTTCCGCAAGCTCATCAAGAGCCGCATCAACCGCGGCCGGGTGGATATGCAGCTTTCCTGGGAGTACCAGGGGGAAAGGTCCGCGACGTTGAAGTTGGACCAGGGGCTTACCGGGGAGGCTCGCTTGATCCTGCAAGAACTGCAGGCCGCCGCGGATCTCAAAGAGCCGCTGCGGCTGGAGCATTTCCTGAACTTCTCGGATCTGCTCATCAGCAAAGAACGGGAGCCCCAGGAGGACCCGGAAGAAACCTGGGCCCTGGTCTCCCAGGCGGTGGGCCAGGCCCTGGAGGTCCTGGAGGAGATGCGCTTGACCGAAGGCGCCGCCCTGGCCGCGGACCTGGCCGGGCATCTGGAGATGATCCGCCGGGAGACGGACCGCATCGCCGCCCAGGCTCCCTTGCTGCCCCAGTTGTGGCGGGAGCGGGCCACGGCCCGCCTGGCGGAATTGTTCCCGGAGGGCAGCCCGTTGGACGAAACTCGCCTGGCCCAGGAAATGGCCCTCCTGGCCGACCGCCGGGACCTGTCCGAGGAGTTCGCCCGGTTGGATAGCCACCTGGCCCAATTCCAAGAGACCCTGGAAGCCCAGGGCCCGGTGGGGCGCAAGCAGGAGTTTTTACTCCAGGAAATGCTGCGGGAGGTCAATACCATGGGCTCCAAAGCCGGCGATCTGATGATTTCCCAGGCGACCTTAGAAATCAAGGGGGCCCTGGAGCGTCTCCGGGAGCAGGTCCAGAATATCGAGTAATACTTAAGTGGGGGGAACTTTATGGAAGCTCGTCTGATCAACATCGGTTTTGGGAACACCGTGGTCTCCCACCGGGTGGTGGCGGTGGTGATGCCGGCTTCGGCTCCCATGAAGCGCCTGCGGGAGAAGGCATCCCAGACCGATCGCCTCATTGACGCCACCCAGGGCCGCAAGACCCGCGCCATCATCATTACCGACAGCAATCACGTCATTCTCTCGGCGGTGCACGCCGAAACCCTGTCCCTGCGCATCAACGGCAACCACGGCCCCAGCCGCCAGGAAAGCTCCGCCAAAGGTGACTGATTGCCAGGGATGGTCTTCGTCATCACCGCCCCTTCCGGGACGGGGAAAACCACTTTGCTGCAGAAACTGCTGGCTGGGGACCCCCGCCTGAAATTTTCCATCTCCTATACCACCCGCCCCCCCCGCCCGGGAGAAGTTCCGGGCCGCGATTACTTCTTCGTCACCCCGGAGGAATTCCAGCGCCTCCGGGACGCCGGGGCCCTGGTGGAATGGGTGGAGCAGTTCGGCTACGGCTACGGCACCTCCCGCCAGTGGGTGGAGGAGACCCTGGCCGCAGGCTACGACGTGATTTTCGACATCGAGACCCGGGGCGCCCGGGCCCTGAAAAAGGAGTTCCCCCAGGGAACCTTTATCTTCATCCTGCCCCCCAGCCTGGAGCAGCTTAAGCAGCGCCTGGAAGTCCGGGGCGACCTCCAGCCCGGAGAACTGGCCCACCGCCTGAAGCAGGGCCGGGCCGAACTCGCCGAAGTCCACCGGTACGACTTCGTGGTGGTCAACGACGAGCTGGACGTGGCCCTGGACCAGCTCCGGGCCATCGTCACGGCCACGCGCTGCCGCACCCCCCTCCTCTGGCCGCAGCTTCAGCCCCGGTTCCGGGTGGATTAGCACTTATTACTCGGAGCATTAAAGAAATTGCATTGCCTCGGTTTGAGGGCACGGCACGCCGTGCCCCTACGGTTCAGAAAAGGCAATTGGTTTTCCGCTCCAAGTAATAATTGCATCAGTTCCCGAATTATCTTGAAGCCGCGGTAATTTCACCTTTTTTAGATGGGGCTTGAGGCATTAGGGTCCTGTAGTTATTTTGCCTCACAAGTGTAAACGAAAAGGTAGCCGCAGGCTTTAGCCTGCACCGGCACAGGCTGGAAAGCCTGTGCCACCTAAAGCTGGGCCTGGCTGCGGCTGGATGCAGCCACCCCTTTATTTGCCCGCCATAATTCTGGTATAGTGTAGCCGCAGGCTTTACCGTGAAAGTCAGGGTGTAGGGGCGGGTTTTAAACCCGCCCCTACAGAGGCTTTCATTGTTGGGGGTGGCACGAATCGGGTCATGGTCGTTTAGCCTGCGTCTTTTTGTGGTGCGCCGGGCGCACCCTACATGGCTGCACAGGCTGGAAGCCTGTGCCACTAACAATTTTTGGACGGGAGTTTTAAAGATAGTACGGCCAAGGCATTTGGGGAAACGGATCAGTGGAATCGGCCTTTTTATAATCCCCCCTTTATCCCCCCTTTAGAAAAGGGGGGAGGAACAGAAATTGCTGACCGAGAAATTTTAACCTGATAGATTCTTCTACAGCAGGGAAATGTGGAACACCCGCCCTCGGGTGTTCTTGCACAGGCTGGAA
>DASWLF010000383.1:0-3202 GCA_036396255.1 Desulfobaccales bacterium | reverse complement strand
GTACCGCCGGTCAAACCCTTGGCCAGCGGCTCAGTCTGACCGATGATGAAAAAGTGTTTGCCAACCGCTGCCGGCGGTTAGATCTTCGTGACGTTCTGAGCTTGGGGTCCTTTCTGACCCTGGACTACCTCAAACTCGACTTCCTGGTTCTCGGCCAGGGTCCGGAAACCGTCACTCTGGATGGCGCTGTGATGCACGAAGACATCAGGCCCGTTGTCCCGGGAGATAAAACCGAATCCTTTGGCGTCATTGAACCATTTAACCTTGCCAGTTTCCCTCATTGACTTACAATCCTCCTGAAAATTGTGGAACTTTTCCTGCCACCCAGAGCAGGACCGCGACAGCAGCCAGGCCAAAAAAAAACGGAAGGGCCTTTAGCATACCCTTCCGAATTTACCCAGGGCCGCAACCCTGACCTCAGTCTGACATGCTATTCCTTGGAAGAATTTAACTATATCATTGCCTGCTGTCAAGGAAAATTAACATCGGTCCGGGCCGAGCCGGCTGCGCCCTTTCCGGACCAACCAGCCGCGGGCCCGACTTCAGTGCGACCGCTCCAGCAGTTCCTCGGTGATGGCCCAAAAGTAAGCCTTCTCCTGGGAGACGGGAAAATCTGCCAGGTTTTCCTGGGCCTTGCGGGTGTAGTGGCGGGCCAGGTTGCGGGCGTGGGCCAACGAACCGTATTTATTCAGTAAGTCCAGCAGGCTCTGGGTCATTTCCGGGGTCAGGTCCCGGGCCATCTCCCGGAGCCGCTGCCGGTCCTGGGAATCGGCCTGGGCCAGGGCATGGATCAGGGGCAGGGTGATGCGCCCCTCTTTCAAGTCGGCGCATACCTCTTTGCCCAGCTCCTTGGCGTCGCCGGTGTAATCCAGGATGTCATCCACCACCTGGAAGGTGATTCCCAGGTTCAGGCCCAACTGCGCCAGGGCCTCCTCCCGGTCGGCCGGCGCCTGGCCCAGGATGCCGCCGATCTGGCAAGCCGCGGACATCAGGGTGGCGGTTTTGCGGGTGATGACTTCGAAGTATTCCTCCTCGGTGATCTCCAGGTTGCCGGCGTGGAGCAGTTGCAGGATCTCGCCTTCCGCCATGAAGGTGGTGGCGTGGGACAAAACCTTGAGGATCTTCAATCTGTTGGTGGTCACCGCCAGGGACAGGGCCTTGGCCAGGAGGAAGTCCCCCACCAGGATGACCGCCTGGTTGCCCCAGATGGTGTTGGCGGTGCTGGCCCCCCGGCGCAGGCTGGCGCCGTCGATGACGTCGTCGTGCAGCAAGGTGGCGGCGTGCAGGTATTCGAAGATGGTGGAGAAGTCGTGCAGATGGTCGCCCTGGCAGCCGCACATGCGGGCCGACAGCAGAAAGAGCAGGGGCCGCACCCTTTTCCCGCCGCTGAGCAGGATGTGCCGGCCCACTTCGGCGATGAGCGGCACGTGGGTCTGGAGGTTGGCCACCAGCGCCTGATTGACCGCGGCCACCTCTCTTTCCAGCTCTTTGAGAGCGCTCTTGCGCCTGTCCGCCGGGGCTTGATGCATGTGAAGAAAATAACTTACTTCCGCCCGGAAGTCAATTATTTAGGAAGGTCC
This sequence comes from Desulfobaccales bacterium, assembly GCA_036396255.1. Taxonomy (GTDB): domain Bacteria; phylum Desulfobacterota; class Desulfobaccia; order Desulfobaccales; family 0-14-0-80-60-11; genus DASWLF01. Next base: position 1,622 of record DASWLF010000383.1, on the reverse strand, counting down.
TGGGCGGGCCGCAGGATTCCCACCGGGTCATTTCCGCGCCCTGCTTTCTGGTCGATTCACCTTGCTTGGGGGAGAATCGATTGGTCCGCCAAGGGGGAAACCGGGGATCAGGAGATTTGCTAATGAACTTCTGCAAGAAGGTTAACGGCAGGGCGGTTTTGGCCTGGCCCGCGGCTAACCGCGGCCGCATACCCGGGTATCAGCCTACTGTGGCCCAGTAGGCGTCCACCATATTTTGAATTTCCTGAATCAAGGCCTGGTTGCGCTCAGGGTGGAACAGATGGGCAAAGCGCCCCTGGGTTTTCAGGTATTCTTCCACCGGCAGACGCGGGTGGGGAACTTTGGTGTGCACCACCTTGCCGTCAACGTATTCCTTCAAAGGCCAGATGCCGGTCCTGACTGCCAGCTTGCCGATGGCCACCGTTTCTTTGGGATCGAAGTCCCAGCCCGGAGGACAGGGCGCCAGGGTCAGGAGCAAACGCGGTCCTTGGCGGTTTTTGGCCTGCTCGATTTTTCGGGCCAAATCCAGGGGTTCGGCGCCCGCGGCCGTGGCCGCATAGGCCGGCCGGTGGGCCGTCCAGATGGCGAAGAGATCCTTCTTGTAGCCGGCAAAGCCCCTGAGGCCCCGGCTGGTGGCGGTGCGGGCCGCGTGGGGGGTGGCCTCGGAGAACTGCTGCCCGGTGTTGCCGAAGCCTTCGTTGTCGTAGCAGATATAAAGAAAATTGAGGCCCCGCTCGATGGCGCTGGAGGTGGCCGAAAGCCCCATGCCATAGGCGGCGCCGTCCCCGGTGAGCACCACCACCTCCAGGTCCTCTGCCGGACTCAGCCGCCCCTTCTCGAGCAGCAGGTCCAGGGCGTCCCGCACCCCCTGGGCCCCGGCCGGCGCCGAGGCCATGGCGGTATAGAGCCAGGACCCCCTAAAGGGCGTGAAGGGATAGACCGCCAAAAGCGTCAGGCAGCCGGCGGCGTTGACAAACACGGTCTTGGTGCCCAGGAGGTCGTAAACCTCGTGGAGCACTTCCAACCCCCCGCAGCCGGCGCACATGGGCGTCCCGGTCCCCAGCAGATGGACGGAGGGGAGGGGTTTAGGGTGGCGAGATTTTTTATCATTCATGGCCAATTTCGCCCCCAAGAGTTTCACCCCACGAGATTGTCATAATCCGCATGGCTGCCAATCCAAAACCAAAGCACGCCTTCGGGAATATTAACCCCCAGCGCCCGGTAGTAAAGACCTAGGCGAACCGACCAAAAGCGGCCAATTTTCTTGAAATGCAAGGAAGGATGATGCGGGTCGTTTTTTAACCGAGCGAAGCTTTTGTCAGCCAGTTCTTGAACCCGGTTCGGCAGGGTTCGATAGCAGGCCCAGAACCCAGGGGAGGTGAAGTGTTTCACACTTCCTGACACTTGCCGGCTCGAAAGGCCTTGAGCGCCGCCTTTGCCGGCGCCTCTAATTTGCCTGCCTGGACGTCCTCCTCTATTTGCCGGTCCCAGACCTCGGCGTCGAATTCGCGAAACCACTGGCGAAAAGCCGCCAGTTCCGCGGGCGAGAATCGCTTAATCTCCGCCCCGATTTCTTCCACCTTTTTCATTTTTCGGTGCTCCTGGAAGAATCATACTCCTTT
>DASWLF010000382.1:0-2404 GCA_036396255.1 Desulfobaccales bacterium | reverse complement strand
CGGCTCCAGCCCCATGAGCTTGAGGCGGATGCAGCAGGCCAGGCTACAGACCCGGCAGACCGAAGTCTGGTTGTCCGTGACGTTGATGGCGTCCACGTAATCCTTGATCAGGTTGCCCTTGTGCTCGATGACGGCGCCATCGGCGCTCCGGGGCGGACCGACCTCGGAAGTGACCGCAAGGTTGCCCGAGGCGATCATCTTCTGCAGTTTGCTGGGAGTAGTCACACTCATATCCGTAAGTCCTCTCTGACGATCGTGCGCGGTCCGCCATCCCGGGAAGTGGTCCAGTCTTTGGGATCCACGGGTTTCTCGAAGCGGTCCAGCTGGCCCAGGGTTTTCAGCCGTTGGTAGATCAGCTCCCAACCGCAGGGGATATCCTTGTTGATTTCGCACTTGCCCTGGTCGGAGCCGCCGCAGGGGCCGTTGAGCATGCGCTTGGAACAGCGGGCGATGGGGCAGATGCCGCCGGTCTCCGCCAGGATGCACCGGCCGCAGGCCTGGCAGCGTTCGGAGTACAGGCCCCGCTCTTCGTTGACCCCCAGGAAGCAGGTGTCCACTCCCGGAAAGATGAGCTTGTTGTCGTACATCTCCGCCAGGTATTGGACCCCGCAGCCGCAGGCCAGGGAAACCACGGCGTCGTAGCCGTCGATCTTATCCGAGAGCTGCGCCAGATACTCCTTCTCGCACTGGCGGGTCAGGCTGGTTTCGTCAATCTGGGCCTGCTTGCCGGCCTGGGTGAAGTAGAGCCTGAGCGCCGAGGCCAGAATCTTGGCCTCCTTCAGGCCGCCGGCCTCGCACACGGTGACGCAGCCGTCGCAGCCCGCGATCAGCACTTTGTTGAATTCCTGCACCCTGCCAATGACCTCTTCCAAGGGTTTGGGCACTGCCTTAATCATGTGGTTACCTCCGCGCTGGGCCTTGCGGCCGTTCCCGTTGCATGTCTGATGGGGCTGGGTCCCAGCTCCATGATCTTGCTGGTCATCTCCCGGACAATTTCCGCGAACCTACCACCCATGCCGGAAGAAAGATTATACATGGCCAGCCGCTCGCCGCCGACCCCCACCTTCTCGAGGATCTCCTTGGCGCGCTGGACTCGTTTCTTGGCATAAAGATTACCCGCCATATAGTGGCACTCACCTTCCAGGCAGCCCACCACCACGACGCCGTCGGCCCCCTGCTCAAAGGCCAGCAGCAGGTGCATGATGTCCACCTTGCCGGTGCAGGGGACCTCGATGATGCGGATGGTGGGCGGGTATTGCAGTCTCATCGAACCTGCCAGGTCCGCGGCGGAATAGGCTCAGTAGTGGCAGCAAAACCCGACGATCTTCGGTTCAAAGTTTTCCATCCTCAACTCCTTTGGGGTTTTGAGTTTCGAGTTTCCAGTTTCCAGTTTTCGGTTGAGAATTTCGTAGCCATGGATGGCTGGACATGGGTTCTTCTTATGTCCGGGATTTCCCCTCCATAAGGAAAATCTTTGGTGGCACAGGCTTCCACCCTGTGCTGACGCAGGCTAAAGCCTGCGGCTAGATTTTTCATTTTTTCCCTTACCTCAAGCCTTATAACCATATCTTGAAACGCCCCGTTTTTTCTTGAAACTCAAAACTCAAAACTCGAAACTTTAAAACAGGGTTTTTATCTTTGCCGCGAGCTGATCGTCCTCAAAATGGGCCACTTGGATCACCTTGGCCGGGCACTCCGAGGCGCAGGTGCCGCAACCCTGGCACAGCGCTTCGTTGATCTCGGAGACGTTGTCCCGGTTGATCTGGGGCACTCCGTAGGGGCAGATCCGGACGCACACCAGGCAGGCGGCGCAGCGGTCCGGCTCCACGTGCGCGGTGACGCCGCTGATGGTCTGGTTGACGTCCGCCAGGAAGGCCCCGGCCCGGGACGCCGCCGCCTGGGCCTGGGCGATGGACTCGCTGATGAGCTTGGGCGAGTGGGCCATGCCGCAGAGGAAAATGCCCTCGGAGGCAAAGTCCACCGGCCGGAGTTTGGCGTGGGCCTCGATGAAGAAGCCCGCCGCGTTCCGGGGGATCTTCAACAGCGACGCCAGTTCCTCGGTGTCGTTGGCCCGGGCCCCGGCGCTCAGGATCACCGCGTCCACCGCCAGGGTCACCGGCCGCTCCAATACGTGGTCGATGAAGGTGATACTCAACTTCCCATCGTCCACGTTCACCTGGGGCAGCCTCTCCGGGTCGAAGCGGGCAAAGATGACCCCCTGGTCCCGGGCCTCCTTGTAGTAATCCTCCAGGAGGCCGTAGGTGCGCATATCCCGGTAGAGGATGAGGACGTCCATCTCGGGGTTGAGGTCCTTGAGCTGCAGGGCATATTTCACCGCCCCCTGGCAGCAGATGCGGCTGCAGTTGGGGTTCTCTTCGTTTCTCGAGCCCACGCACTGGATCAT
>DASWLF010000381.1:0-4092 GCA_036396255.1 Desulfobaccales bacterium | reverse complement strand
GGCCCGGCAGATTATTACCCCCTGGATGAAATGAGCCGCGCTGCGCCCGGCCGCCCCTGAGGACAGGCTCCAGGCCCGCTTGGCCGAGGTCAGGGCGGTCATCCAGGGCGAGGAGAGGTGGGAGCGGGTGCCGGAAGAAGCCCGGTCATTTTCGCCGGAAAACCTGGAGAGCCTGGTGAAGTTCGCCTATTTCGGCGGCTTCCTGGACCTGGCGGCGGCGGGCCGGCGCCCGGCGCCCTAGGCAATTTTGTGCTGCAGTAAATCCGTCAACCGGCCGGCGTCGCGGCCCCCCCTGCCCGAAACTTATCTACGGCACCCGCCAGGATTCCAAGCAACTTTGACCGGCTGCTCATACCGGGTTGCATTCAAATGGTTGTTTTTGTAGGCGCAGGCTTTAGCCTGCGCCGCACAGGCGAGACGCCTGTGCCACCAAGAAAAGTTGGAAGGAAAATATTCGATTGGTCGCAACTCGGTATAAGGCCTGACCAGCCCAAGGGCCTTCGGGTCTTGCCATTCCCCGCCATTATCCTGCCGGCCGGCATTGACAACGCCGGTAGAGAACTTATCTTTTTTCAATAATCGTGTTTACCCAGGAGGATTTATGGCCGAAAAAGCTTATACGTGCAAGACCTGCGGCGCGGTGGCGACTGAACCCGGGCACCTGTGCAATCCTTCCACGGAAGTCATGCCCTGCTCTTACTGCGGGAAACCGGCGCCCCATGTCAAACATTACTGCAAAGGCAAAATGGAAGACTTGCAGTATGTTTGCGAGGGGTGCGGGCGGTTGGCGCCGTCTGCGGACTTGCTCTGCAAGCCGTCCAAAGTGCCCGCCTAGTAGGAATGACCGCGGCCGCGGCGCCCGGGCACCGGTGCACCGTGCACCGGTGCTTTTTTCTGCGAAGGCTGCCTGAGAGGGTTTACGTCAGATAAGAATGCAGGCCCGTGAGGAGGAAGCTGACCCCGAAGTAGGTGAAGAGCACCGCCATGAACCCCAGCACCGCCAGCCAGGCGATGCGCCGACCCTGCCAGCCCTTGAGCAACCGGGCGTGCAACAGGGTGACGTAGATGAGCCAGGTGATGAGGGACCAGGTCTCTTTGGGATCCCAGCTCCAGTACCTGCCCCAGGCCGTTTCGGCCCACACCGCGCCGGTCAGGATTCCCAGGGTCAGCAGGAGAAACCCCAGGACCGTGGCCCGGTAAATGAGGCGGTCCAGTTGCGCCAGGGGCGGCAGCGACGCCCGGGGCCGCCGGTCCTGCAGCAGGTAAAGGATGGCGGCGCCAAAGGCCAGGGCAAAACCGGCATACCCTAAAAACGCGGTCACCACGTGAATCAAGAGCCAGTTGCTCTTCAAGGCCGGCATCAGCGGCTTGATGCGGCTGTCCACCCCGCCGAAGGAGGCGTACGCCAGGAGCAGGCAGGCCAGCACCGCCACCACGGCTCCCAGGTACCCTTGAAGATGGCGCCGGAAAGAGATGACCCCCAGGGCCGGCAGGGTCCAGGCGAAAAAGACCAGCGATTCATAGAAATTCGACAGCGGCGCCTGCAAGATAACCAGACGCAGGTTATCCGTGAAAACGGCCGGCGCCGAGTGGAGCGCCGCCAGCTGGTAGGATCCCGCCCAGCGTCCCAGCAAGGCCCCGGTATGGACCCCCAGGCCGGCCCACAGCAGCACCCGGCCCCAGCTCTGGAGGCGGGGGGAGGACCAGAGTTCGGCCGCCAGAAACAGGACGGCCACCAGCAGATAACCCAGCATCACCAGGCCCAAAATCTGGCTGATCATGACGGCGCTCCTTTTTCCAGCCCTTCCAGGAGCCGCTCCAGAGAAAGGGCGAATTCTTCCCGGTGGCGGGGGCTGGCTCCCAACAGGCGCACCTTGAAGCCCCCGGAGGCGGCTCCTTCCAGGACCACGGCCCACCTCGCCGCCGGCCGGAAAAAGGCCAGGTAGAACCCTGGCAGCAACAGGATAAACCCGGCATAGACCCACCAGACCCCGGGATCGCTTTTCACCTGAAACACCGAATAGAACTGGAAGGGGATGGACTCCGCCCGGAACTGGTAGTGGTCCGGTTGCTGCCCCAACTCGGGGTGGTCTTGGAGGACCCAGAAGACCTGAGGGTGCCCGGTGCCCCCCCGGAGGGCCAGCTGGGCCGCCGGACCGTACCCCTGGAGGTTGCCGTCCACCCGCACCAGCATGACCTGGGCCTCTCCCCCGGGCAAGTCCACCGGCCGGCGCGGGGGGAGCTCCAGGGTCTGATCCAGGCCCCCATGGCGCACCTGCAGGCGCACCGGACCTTCGGGCCTGCTGCCGTAAGAAGACTGGTAAAAAGTCAAGCCGCCAAAGGTCACGGGGTCGTTCACCCGGCAGGTGGCCCGGGCCACTTCCCGGCCGTCTTTCAGGAAGGTGAGGTCGGAGCGGAATTCCTTGGGGATGCCGCCCTTTTCGTAATACTGGACCAGAAACTTATCCAGGCGCACCTGGAAGTTCAGCGGATGCTGGTTGCGGCCCACTTCAAAGGTCCGGGCCACTTCACCCTGGTCCAGGGGGAGACTGCCCTCCAGGCCCCAGAACTTGCCGATGAGCCCCCCGGCCAGGATCAGCAGCAGGGCCAGGTGCACCAGATAGGGACCGATGGGGCGGTAGCGGCCGCGCTCAAAAAGATAGATTTCCTGGTCCGGCAGGGTCTCCCGGCGGCAAGCCCCCAACTCCCGTTGCAACACCGCGTTGATGCGGGCCTGGGGATCGACGCCGGCGGGCCAGTTGAACTTGCCCCGCTCCGGCAGGGCCAGGGCCGCCTCCCAGGTGAAGGGCGTCAAGGAGCGCCGCACCGCCCGGGGCAGTCCCTGGACCAGGCAGGCAGAGATGTTCAAAGCCAGCAGCCCCATGGGCACCAGGAACCAGGGGCTGTAGTAGACCCGGGCCAAACCCCAGCCGTAGATGACGGCCCCCAGGCTCTGCCCGTAGCGCCTGAGGTACTGGCCCGGCGGCTGGTCCTGAGGCACCACGGTGCCGATGACCGCCACCCCGGCCAAAATCAGGAGCAGAAACACGGTGAGGCGGATGGAGGTCAGTGACCCCCAGAGCCTTGATTTGGGTTGGCGTTGGGCTGGTGATGTAACCATGGATAAATTAAGCCTCAAACCCCTGGGCCGGCCGGCCATGGGGCCTGAGTGCCTGGAGCTGTCAGCGGCAGGGAGGATGAAACCGGAATAACCGGATGGAAATTCAGTCTTCTTCCAGGTCTTCTTCTTCGCTCAGGTGGTCGGCATATTCCTCTTCAGTAAAGAGCTCGTCGAACTCCAGGCCGGAGGCCATTTCCACCTTGACCAGCCAGCCTTCGGACAAGGGGTCCTCGTTGACGATTTCCGGGACCTCCATGGCCTCGTAATTGACTTCGATTACCTCGCCGGAGACCGGGGCTTTCAACTCCCGGCGGCCGTATTTGGCCTCCACCACGCTGAAGTGTTCATCTTTGATGAAGTCTTCTCCCTCTTCGGGAAGCCGCAGGCCATAGATCTCCCCCATTTTCTCCTGGAGGTAATCGGTCAGGCCGATGGTGGCCTGGTTGTCGTCATCCATGCGAACCCAGATATGGTCGCGACTGAAACGCATCTCCCCGATGGCTCTCACCCCAATCCTGGAAAGATTCTGCCGCCCAAAAGGGCAAGACGCTACGCTGGGGAAATATAATAACCCAAAATAGGTTTGGCAAGGGTTTTTTTGCGGGGCGGGGCGCATCCTGATAAGGACCGCAATTTTCCTGGCCGTCTGCCGGATTCCGGGGCGCTCCGGCTTTTTGACTTGACAAGCCCCGGGTCAGTTATTAGTTTACACTTAATTTCACAATCTCCGGGCCCCATGGCCAAGGGAGGCTAGCTCCATGAAGCAAGTGCAGAAGATTCTGTTCCCCATCGACTTTACCTCGAATTTCGAACCCCTGCTGCCCTGGGTCTCAACCTTTGCGGGAAAGTTTGGCGCCACCGTCTATGTCCTGTTCGTGACGCAGGATCTGTCGAGTTTTTCCACCTTCCACGTGCCCCACGGGAACATCCAGAGTTTTCAGCAAGAGGCTCTGGGGGCCGCCACCAAGAAG
>DASWLF010000380.1:0-5085 GCA_036396255.1 Desulfobaccales bacterium | reverse complement strand
TGGCCCGCCTGCGCCGGGAAGTGGACCTGTTTGTCCCGGGCTTCCTGATTCCCGGGCTCCTGCCCACCACCCCGCCCCACGCCGGGGCGCCCCCCTGGGGCGAGACCGGCAGCCGGGTGCGGGGGGTGTGCACCAAGTACTTCCTGGACCGGTCCTACGGCTTTTTCAGGTTTATGCACAGCTTCGGCAAGGTCTGGGTCACCGACACCCGCCTGGAAGAATCCCCCTATACCTCGGTGTTCTTCATGGAAAAAGACCTGCCGCCCGGAGTCAACCCGGAAAACCTCCCCAGCCGGGACTATATCTTTGAATTCACCCTCACCGAAGGCGATAAAGGCTTCGTCGCCGCGGATATTGATTTGATTTATAAATACTAAAGACGGTTTTCTGTTTTCTGTTTTCGGTTTTCTGTTGTAATAATCGGAGATTTTTTGTGGTTCTCGGCAGGTTCAATTGAATTATGACCACCGGTGGTTATTAATCTTTTGCCGAAAACCGAAAACCGAAAACCGAAAACTTGAGGAGCGCCCATGGGTAAGCAGTTGCGGGTATTGTTCGTCGCCCCGGAGGGGGTGCCTTTTGCCAAGACCGGCGGGCTGGCGGACGTGGTGGGCACTTTGCCTCCAGCCCTCATGGAGCAGGGGGTGGCGGTCAAGGTTTTGATGCCTTATTATGGGGCCATCAAGCAGGGAAAGATGGCCACGGCCCCGGTGGCCGAAAACCTGGAGGCGCCGCTGCCCTACCCCCTCAATCTGGCCTTTGATCTCCTGGCCCCCACCTCGCCGGACTATCCCTTCTATTTTGTGGCCCGGGACGAATTTTACGAGCGCAGCCAGCTTTACGGCACCCCCAGGGGTGATTACTTCGACAACCTGGAGCGCTTCGCCTTTTTCAGCGCCGCGGTGCTCCCCGTCTGCCAGGCCCTGAACTTCCACCCCCACGTGATTCACTGCCATGACTGGCAGAGCGCCCTGGTGCCGGTCTATCTGAGAAACCGCTGGCCAGGCGAGGAGATCCTGGCCGGGACCAGGACCCTGCTCACCATTCACAACCTGGCCTACCAGGGCCTGTTTCCCAAAGACCGCTATCCCCTGCTGGGCTTGGACTGGTCCTTTTTCTGCATCGACGGCCTGGAGTATTACGACCAGGTCAATTTGCTTAAAGGCGGCATCCTCTGCGCCGACGCCATCAACACCGTGAGCCCCACCTATGCGCAAGAGATCCAGACCCCGGAATTCGGCTACGGTCTGGACGGGGTGTTGCGCACCCGGGCCAGCGCCCTCTCCGGCATTTTAAATGGGGTGGACTATACGGAATGGAGTCCGGAGACGGACCCCCATATCCCGGCCCACTTCCGCCCAAAAAACTTGAAGGGCAAGGCAGAGGACAAGGCGGCCCTGATGGTGGCCTTCGGCCTGGACCCGACCCGGTCCCAGGCCCCCATCCTGGCCATGATCTCGCGGCTGGCGGACCAGAAGGGGTTCGACCTGGTGGCCCAGGTCCTGCCCCAGCTCATGGCCCGGGACGACGTCATGGTGGTCATCCTGGGCACCGGGGAGGAAAAGTACCACCGCTGGCTGGAGCAGGAAGCCCCCAAGTACCCGGGCAAACTGGGAGTAAAGATCGCCTTCAACAACGCCCTGGCCCATCTCATGGAAGCCGGGGCCGACATGTTCCTCATGCCGTCCCTCTATGAGCCCTGCGGCCTCAACCAGATTTACTCCCTGAAGTACGGCACCATCCCCATAGTCAGGGCCACGGGCGGGCTGAAGGACACCATCACCCAGGTGCATCCCAAGACCGGCAAGGGCACCGGGTTTCTGTTCGAAGAGTACTCCGCCGAGGCCTTTCTGAAGGCCATCCACACCGCCCTGGCGGCCTATGAGAACCAGAAACTGTGGCCGAAGATCGTGCAGAACGCCATGGCCCAGGACTTTTCCTGGAAGGTGTCGGCCCGGGCCTACCTGGATTTGTATAACCGCTTGGTGTGAGACTGGGGGGAGGGCCTGGAGCTGGTGCAGGATAAGGCCGCCCTGGAGCCTTTCCCCGTGGGCCGGCGCACCGGCCACCGGGTGATCCTGGAAGCGCGCCAGTTGGGGGCCATTCTCCGGCCCCTGGGGGGTACCATCGTCCTGATGCCGCCCCTCAGCATCACCCTGGCGGAACTGGACGAGCTCTGCTGTATCACCTTTGAGGCCATCCGCCGGGGGACGGCGGCGGGTTAAATAGGGGCGGGCTGGGCTTGGCCCACCTTATATCATGGGACCTACGTCTCTGTTTTAACCCTGCAAATAGAAGCCAGTTAGTTGCCAAATTGGCCAACCTTTTGGTGCTAAAATTTCTTAGCACAGCCGGAGGTGGTATGTCCACGTGGCCTTAGCCCTTCACCTTACCCACTATTATCGGGCGGTACCGGTCTGTGGTTCATTAGTGGCCGCCCCGCAAATTTCTGAACCAAGGGGGTGATATGTTTAATACCTGCAGAAAAGATGCATATTGAGGGGAATTTGTATTATCTTGCCTTCAAAAATACAATCGGGCTGCTAAAACTCTCGGGGTATTTTTGATCCGCCTCAAAGCGAAGGACATCAGAGCATGAGTGCCATCAAACTACTTTTCGTCTTCTCCCCTTGGATTGTTTTCTGGATTATTGCAGGAGGCCATTCCCCGCTGCGGCTCCGGATAGGGATATGTGCGGCTGCAGTAATGATAGTTGTAATGGGAATCACCAGACTCCATCGGGGCATTATCCTTTGGACAGGAGTTGCGTTCTTTTCGTTCGCCATGGTCTCGGTGGTCTGGCTCATGAATGTTTGGGTCATCCATCACTTGGGAATCTTTGCCAGTGGTAGTCTTTTTTTGGCCGCACTTTTTTCGATGCTCATCGGGCGGCCCTTCACCGAGGATTACGCCCGGGAAAAGGTTCCCATCGAACTGTGGGACCACCCGAATTTCATTCGCAGCTGCTTCATTGTCACAACTGCCTGGGTACTTGTCTTTCTCGCCAATACTCTGGTTAATGTGGCTAAGCTCTATTACCCTGATTTCAATGAGTGGTCTTACAGAGGCGCAGAGTTTGCGATCATAGCCTCAGGGGTTGTATTCACCACGGTTTACTCCGAGCGAGCTAAGCGGAAGCGCGCAGCGGCAGCGTGCTCACAGACTTAAAGGATAGGAATGGGGGATGATTTTGGTCGCTAAAGGATAACTGCCATATATCGGCAATCCCCGGTTGACACGGCCCGGCCTTCGGGTATATGTGTAAGCATAGTAGCCCTTCTGCAAAGTTGCTTCCTTCGCCGTTCCCAGGGGCCTTGAGATCACCGCATGGAAAGGAGAAAACCATGTCCAGGATTTTGCGCCTCAATATGGCGGACCAGACATTCCGGTGGGAAATGGTGCCCCCGGCCTATGCCGGGCTGGGGGGCCGGGCGCTGACGTCCCGCCTCATCCGGCAGGAGGTGCCCCCCACCTGCCACCCCTTGGGCGCGGCCAACAAGCTGGTGGTGGCCCCGGGCCTGCTCACCGGCACCCCGTCCGCCAATTCCGGGCGCATTTCCGTGGGCGGCAAATCGCCCCTCACCGGCACCATCAAGGAGAGCAACTCGGGAGGCACGCTTTCCATAAAGCTGGCCCGCCTGGGCATCGCCGCGGTGGTGCTGGAAGGCAGACCCGGAGAGGGGCACGGCTTTTCCCTGGTGAAGATCTCCAAAGACGGGGTGGATTTTTACCCGGCCGACGAATACGTGGGGCTGGGCAATTACCGCACCATGACCCGGCTGCGGCGGCGGTTCGGCAAGAGCGTGGGCGTCATGAGCATCGGCCAGGCCGGGGAGAAACGCCTAACGGCGGCCAGCATCCATTTTGCCGACCCTGCCGGCCGACCGGGCCGGGCCGCGGGCCGGGGCGGCCTGGGGGCCTTGATGGGCTCCAAGAAACTCAAGGCCCTGGTGGTGGACGAGCGGGGCACCCCGGCCAGCGTGCCGTTGGCCGACCCGGAAAAATTCAAGGCCGCGGCCCGGAAGTGGGCCAAATACATCATTGAGCACCCGATCACCGGCCAAGCCCTCCCTAATTTCGGCACCGCGGTGCTCATCAACATCGTCAACGAGGCCGGGGCCCTGCCCACCAAAAATTTCCGGGGCGGGCGCTTCGAATTTGCCGAGCATATCAGCGGCGAGCGCCTGGTCGAGTTGATCAAGCAAAGGGGCGGTAAGCACAAGGAAGGCTGCCACCCGGGCTGCCTGATCCAGTGCTCCCAGACCTACCACGACGCCAAGGGGAAATATCTCACCTCCGGCTTCGAGTACGAAACCATCTGGGCCCTGGGGGCCAACACCCTGATCAAGAACCTGGACGAGATCGCCATGCTGGACCGTCTGTGCGACGACTTCGGCCTGGACACCATTGAGATGGGCTGCACCCTGGGAGTCTTGATGGAAGGCGGCGTCATTCCCTGGGGCGATGGACCCGCGGCCATCCGCATGGTGAAAAAAGTGGCCACGGGCGACCCCTGGGGGCTCATCATCGGCTGCGGCTCCGCCTTCACCGGCAGAGCCCTGGGAGTGGACCGGGTGCCGGCGGTGAAGGGCCAGGGGCTGCCAGCCTATGACCCCAGGGCGGAAAAGGGGGTGGGCCTCACCTACGCCACCAGTCCCATGGGGGGCGACCACACCGCGGGCTACGCGGTGGCCACCAACATCCTGAAGTGCGGCGGCGGCGGCGACCCCTTGAAGAAAGAAGGCAATATCGAGTTGTCCCGGAACCTGCAAATCGCCACCGCGGCCATCGACGCCACCGGCCTGAGCCTCTTCGTGGCCTTCCCGGTGCTGGATAACGCCGAGGCCCTGCAGTGCATCGTGGACATGATCAACGCCCGCTACGGCCTGAGCCTCACCACCGCCGACGTGGGGGCCCTGGGCCGGCAGGTGCTGCACGACGAACTGAGCTTCAACCAGGACGCCGGCTTCACCAAGGCCCACGACCGGCTGCCGGAGTTCTTCAAGGAAAAACTGCCGCCCCATAACACCACCTGGGACTTCAGCGACCAGGAAATCGACCAGGTGCTGGGGGATTTGTAGGTTT
>DASWLF010000379.1:0-2113 GCA_036396255.1 Desulfobaccales bacterium | reverse complement strand
CTCCCTCTCCCAGAGGAGCTGCATGACCCGGGTGCGCAGCTCGCCCGCGGCCTTGCGGGTGAAGGTCAGGGCCAGCAGCTCCTCCGGGGCCTCCACCCGGGCCAGCAGGCTTAAGAAACGGGCCAGGAGCACCGAGGTTTTCCCGGAGCCCGCCGGGGCCTCCAGGTGGAAGCTCCGGCCCGGGCTCAAAGCCTGGTCCCGGACCTCTTGATCCGCCGGTAGGAGCATTATTCTCCTTCCTCCTCCGCCTCTGGGGCCGAGGCCGGGTTAAAGCCGCAGACCAGGAAATAAGGACAATACTTACACGCCCCCGGTTGCTTTCCCGCCGGGGCCGGGGCGGGGTCGGGGCGGAAATCCCCGGCCGCCAGCCGCCGGCCCAGGGCCTGGACCCGCGCCTCCCAGGCCTGCAGCACCTCCCCCCACCGGGCGGCTTGTTTCTCGAAATCTTCATACTTGAGGTGCTTGTCCCGGGAGGATTTGAGCCCGATGAACCCGGCGCCCAGCGCCGCGGTCTCCGGCGGCACCTTCACGCAGCCCTGCCGTACGGCCAGGAGGTAGCAGGGCAGCTGGTGCTCCTCCCCGTCTTCGAAGACCTTTTTGACGCCCGGCACTTCACCGGTCTTGTAATCCCAGACCATCAGGCGGCAGTTGTCCGGATGGTAGTCCAGGCGGTCGATGCGGCCCCGCAGGGCAAAAGGCCAGCCCGGCCCCTTAAGGTCCTGAAAGCGCACCTCCTGGCCGTGCCAGCGCCAGCCCTGGTGAAACCGCGCCTCTTCGCACCGCAGCCACTCCCACAAGAGCCCCCCCTCCCCCAGCAATCGCTCCCATTCCGCCTGCCAGTGCACGTCGGCCAGAAGGTCGGTAAGGAGCCGACGGGCCATCTCTTCCAGCCGCTGCCGAGCCCCGGGGCCATCCCAGGGCTGGCCCTGGTCCAGTTGTTCCTGATAATCCGCGGCGAACCGGGCCAGGACCTGGTGGAGGAATTCCCCCCGCTCCCGGGGGTCCAGGCCGGCTTCAATCTCCGGCAGTTCGGTCACCGCCAGCAGGACCCCCAGCAAGAACTGGCAGGGGCATCTCAAGGCCGCGGACACCTGGCTGAGGGAGAGCTGGGGGGGAAGGTCTATCCGGAAAAGGCCGTCGCCGTACCCCTCGAAGGCGGGCAGGGACCGTGACCGGAAGACCGCCTGCACCGCCGGGGACCTCAGCCAGGCGGCCTGGGGCACGCTCAGCGCCGCGCTCTCCCCGGCCTCCCACTTCCCCAGGTAAATGGGGCTGCCCACCCGTTCTTCGTCTTCCGCCACCCGGGGCCGGGTCAGGACGATCTCCGGTGCGGCCCCCAGAAAGGTGTTGAACAGCTCCCGGGCGAACCGGTGCTGGCTCTGGTAGGTTCCCCCCAGGACGGCTCGTTTCTCCGGTGCGTTGAGCAAGGGCAGGGGCCGGGGCGGCGGCGGGAAGGCGCCGGAGTTCATGCCCAGGCAGAAGACCCGGGAGAAGGCCAGCCCCCGCATCTCCAGGAGGCCCAGGACCTGAATCCCCGCCTCCTGGACTCCCGGGCCGGGCAGCAAAAGCTGCCGGGCCCCGTGGCTGAGCCATTCCAGGAATTCTGCCGCCGACAGGGCATCAGACCCCAGGGTCCGGGCCAGCTCTGCGAGCAAAGCGGTGAGCTGCCCCCACTGCCCCGGTTCGCCTTCCTCCAGAGCCGTGGGAAAACTTAGGGCGGTCCAGGCCTGGCGCAACCGGGCGGCCCACTCCCCGCCGGTGGCGGCCGGAACTGCCAAAGCGCCCCGGAGGCGGTCCAGCCGGTCCAAAATTGCCGCGGTTTCCCGGGGTTCCGCGCTCCAGGCCGCCGCCCGTTGGAGGCGGTCCCAGCCCTGGTCCACCCGGTGCTCCCGGAAGCTGCGGTCCCACAAGGCCAGGGAGGCCCTAACGCGCTGGAACTCGCCGTAATAGGGGGAAAGCAGCAGCGACACCAGGTCTTGCCGGCGCTCCCCGGCGGCGAACTGCAGGGGGAGCAAAGCTGCCTGGAACAGGGGGGTGTCCGCTAGGCAGGGGCCCCGGGAGGAGTTGTAGGCCCACCCCCCGGCCGTCTGCGCCGGCCCCAGCAACTCCCCCA
>DASWLF010000378.1:0-2661 GCA_036396255.1 Desulfobaccales bacterium | reverse complement strand
GGGGTCTCAATAATTAGAAAATCCGAGATTCTTCTCTTCGTGCAGCAGGACCGGGGGCGCGCGGCGGCCTGGCGGCAACCGCATGGGGGTGGGCGATAAGCCAACAATCCACTTGACGAGCCCCAGCCCACAGGTTATATGAAAATCATAGGCACGTAGCTCAGGGGGAGAGCACTACCTTGACGCGGTAGGGGTCCCGGGTTCAATTCCCGGCGTGCCTACCAGGAATTTAAAGGGGTTACGGTTCCCTACCGTAACCCCTTTTTGCTTCTTGGGGCCATTTTTTGACCGTTTGCGCCAAAAACTGCGTCCACCAACCGGCAGGCCTAGTCCTAATTGTTGGTTGGGGATTGAGAGCCCTGTTCCCTCCGTTTTATAGCCTGAATCCCGAGCAAGGGCAAAGTTTTGCCAGCAATATCATTGACAATATAATGGATAGACATTATAATTTATATATTAAAAATTTCCAAGAAGAAATCCATGGAAATTAACCAGCCGCACATACTCTTATGGGATGAGGTGGGGACCCCACCCTGTTTCCCTGTTGAATCATCTTCTCAGATAACCTTAGAAGTCCCGGTTGACGCGCCATTTGGGAAAGACCCCGGCCAGGTGACGATTATTGGTGCTCCTGAGAGTTTGCCTGGTTAGATGTAATAATGCCCCTTGCCATTTTCGCAAGTCCTTCTCTTGCCTTCCGGACACCCCACCAGGAGCCCAGCTGTGGGTCTTTTTCGCCGCCGATGCTCCGGCGCCTTTAAAATCAGGGGAGAGGCGGGGGGATTCCCCTGACCCCCCGACCGTACCCAATTCTCGCCCGGCCGGAGGGCCAGGTCCGCCCCGGCCCTCCCCAACGACTTATCCTTTTTGAGGTAGAGCTAGAGAGAATTTAGGCGTGGCGATATTAGAGACATTTGGGTGCCGGCTGGGCCAGAGAGAGGATAATAATGGCCTTATCCATCCAGGGCAAAGCTATTTCCGACGCTGCCCCGAATGTTTTAGCCCGTCAGACAAAGGTAGTGATATGTGATATAGGATGGTTAGTTCTATTTGAAATTGAAATAACCTGTTTTGACCCAATTTAGAAAAAGTTCGCGTAAATTAGTTTGGGAAACCTGCCGTTCTTTTTGCTTAATTAAGGCAAGGCGCATTTGTATAGGGATAGTAAAGTATAGCGGACTATCCATACAGGCCTCAATCACTTCCTTTTTGATTCGCCTATTGTCCATTGAGGTCCCTCCCCCCTGGGCTCCCGCCAGAGGTATCCAAGAGTAGCCTGGACATAACCCTCTCCGGGTGAGCTAACCACATCAGGGTGATTGGGGGCCGGAGAGCTTAAGGCTCTGTCCCTATTGCCCTTATAAACTGCAAGTTAAGTGCCAGAAACTAACCATATGATTTTATTTAAAGAATAAGTTTGGCAAAATCTTTATTGCCATGAATGTTCAATGTTTGGACAATTACCCAGACCTGCTTCAAAGAGCAGGAGTATCCTTGACCCGCAGGATTTCCCCCCAGTTTCTTTTGCGGGCATTTTTGTTTATGATTTGGAACAAAAGGGGAGACCGGGCTTCGGTTTCCGGCCCTCCTCAGCGGTGTTAACCCATGCGACCCATGGAAATCCTGCCCCAGTGCCGCGCCTGCCTGGAGCGCCTGGTCCACCTCACCGCGGACCTGGCCACGACGGATGCGACGCTCAAGCGGCAGGCCGCGGCGGCCGCCCTGGAGATAGTTGCTCAGGATTTTTCCCAATCCGGCGCCATCCCGGCCCTCATCGCCAGCCGTTTTCACCGGGCCATCCAGGAAATCTCCGGCAACCGGGACCCCTTCGCGCCCCGCAAGGCCTTGGAAACCGCGTATCTGGCCCGGATGCAGCGCCGCCTGGCGCCGGCCTCCGGGGACGACCTGGTCTCCGCCCTCAAGCTGGCGGCGCTGGGCAATGCGGTGGATTTTTTCCGGACCGAAGCAGAGGTGAGCCGGGAACTGCTGACCCCGGTGGAGTTCGCGGTGGCGGACCTGGCCGAATTGCACCTGGCCTCCCAAGGCGCCAAAGGCCTGCTCCTTTATCTGGCGGACAACGCCGGGGAGCAGTTCTTCGACCTGCCCCTGGTGGCGCACCTGCGCCGGCAGGGCTGGCGGGTGGTCTATGTAGTCAAGGGCGGGCCCATCCAGAACGATCTCACCCGGGGAGACCTCTACGGCTCCGGCCTGGGGGAGGCCCTGGAACCGGTCACGGACACCGGCGCCCGCACCGTGGGGCTGGACCTCCGGGACGTTAGTGCCGGCTTTCGGGCCCACTTTGAGGCGGCCCAGATAATCCTGGCCAAGGGCATGGGCCATTTTGAGACCATGAGTCACCTGGGGGACCCCCGGGTCTTTTATCTCCTCCAGGCCAAGTGCACCGCGGTGGCCCGGGCCCTGGAGGTGGACCGGGGCGCCTTGGTGTTCGCCCGGCAACAATGACCCCTTGACATTTCCCGGGGAAATGGTTAATATACATCCACCTTACAGGTCCCGCGAGGGTATAAGGGAAGACGGTTAAAAGCCGTCGCGGTCCCGCCGCTGTAATTGGGGACGAAACCGGCAAGAAGCCACTGGGGTAAAAACCCGGGAAGGCGCCGGGACTAGGACGATCCAAGAGCCAGAAGACCTGCCTGTGAG
>DASWLF010000377.1:0-4704 GCA_036396255.1 Desulfobaccales bacterium | reverse complement strand
TACCATGGGAAATATCATACGGGCCGAAGCCATGCCCACCAATATCATTTTGAATCCGGATGAGGCTTCCATCGAGGAGTACGCCGAAGCTCTCGGCAGTATCTGGCCCCAAGACAAAGAAATGCCCATCTGGTTACACTGGATTCACGTGTTGTCCCACGCCACCGCGGTGTGCGAAGAAGTGAGGAAGAACCGCTGGCACAAGGTGGCCAAAGAACTGGTGGAGGTGGTGGTCTGGTGGCTGACCTTTGTCAGAAAGGTGACCCAGTCGCCTCCGAAGAACGCCACCGATGCGGTGAGGATTGTCCCGTATCTCCCCACCACACCCTCGGATATCGTCTGGTTCAAGTACCCCGGGGTCTGCCCGGTGTGCTTCGGGCGGTGGATCCATGCTCACTGCCAGCCTACGGAGGAGGTGCCGCGCTTGATCTCCCAAAAGATGCGGGAAATCAACGCGTTTTTCAAGGCCAATCCCCAATGTACCTGTCTCGCGGCCAGCAAGGAGGTGGAAGACCGGGACGAAAACTTCAAGAAGTTTACCAAGCAGTGCGTCCATGAATATGCCCGGAAAACCCGCAGCCGCAAAAGACCCACTTCCCTGAAAGGCATGGCCGAGATGCTGAATGTCATCTTCGCCAATAATATCGAAGTCTTATCCGTGGAGGAAATTGCCTTTCACCTGCTGGAGGAGGTCGGCGAGGTCTCCAAATCCCTGGCCAGCCTGTTCATGCAGGAGATCCGGGACGATGTACCCGACCATTTCCTGCGGGAAAGGCACGGTAAGGCCATCGACTTTGCCGAAGAGATCGCCGACGCCTTTTCCTGGTCAGTGTCCCTCCTGGCAAAAATCTACCGATTCCTGGAATGCGCCGCGGCCTTTGCGGCGGAATATAAAACCGTGGAAGGCATGCCGGAGTTGATCCGGGGCAATTTGGAGCGCACCCGAAACATCGTGGACCTCATCTGGACCATCTACGGCAAGGGGTCCATGCTGGTGTGCGAGAAATGTAAGGAATTTCCTTGTAATGCGGAGCACCCGGCCCATACCGGCAAGCGGGGCCAATTAGCCGGCAGAAAGCTCCCTCCGGCCCTCGCCGAAGCCATCCTCTGTGCCAAACTTTTATAAAAAAGCAAGGCCGGCAGCAAAGCTCCCGGCCTCCCAAAAGGACAGTACGCCCGGCGTGGGCCCGGTCTTCCTTCTCCCCCTGCCTGCTTCTTCCCCTCTGCCCGGTGGCGCCCTTAACTGGGCGGTATGCCCAGGTGCTGCATGATGCGGCGGTGGAAATAGGCGGAGTAATCCGTATTGCCCATCATGCCGAAGCGCACCTTGACGGTGGTGATGTTGTTGGGCCGGGCCACGACCTGGATCTTGACATTGGTGTCGGGCGGCGCCACCGCCTCGATCCTGGACTCCAGGGCGCCGTATTGCTGAGAGGCGATTTTCAGGTTCATGTCCTTGCAGGCGGCCAGGGAGGCGTTCCAGACGTCCCCCATGGGCCGGGGGTAGTCCTTCTCCATGGTCCCTTCGATCCACTTGTAGGTCCCGATGGCGCCGGCCGCTCCCAGTCCCAAGAGCACGGTCTCCACGCACCCGGCGGCCAAGAACAATCCTAACAGCACTGCCCCCAGTTTCATCCGCCACGTCTTTCGCATCATCCCGCCCCCCTTTGCTGGCCGTTTTTCGTCTTATGACACGATTCCGGTCTTCTTGTCAAGGTGACTTCCTCAAGGCTGCCTGCCCGTAATCGCAGTGGGGCAGGAGCGGACACTGAGGGCACCTGGGGTTTTTAGCCGTGCAGATGGCCCGGCCGTGCCAGATGAGCTGGAGGGAAAATTTGGTCCAGCGTTCCCGGGGCACCAGGGCCATCAGGTCGAATTCGATCTTCACCGGGTCTTTCTGGGGGGTGAGCCCCAGACGCTGGGAGACCCGCCCGCAGTGGGTGTCCACCACGATGCCGGGGACGGAAAAGGCATTCCCCAGGATGACGTTGGCGGTTTTGCGGCCCACCCCCGGCAGCTGCACCAGCTCCTCCAGGCTCCGGGGCACCTGGCCGCCGTGTTTGGCCATCAAGGCCTGGCAAAGGGCCTTGATGCTCTTGGCCTTCTGGCGGAAAAAACCCGTGGGGTGGACGGCTGCCTCCAACTCGGCCAGGGGGGCCCCGGCATAGGCCGCCGCGGTGGGGTATTTCTGGAAGACCGCCGGGGTCACCTGGTTCACCTTGACGTCGGTGCACTGGGCCGAGAGCACCGTGGCCACCAGCAATTCCAGGGGGTTGGTGAAATCCAGGGTGACGTGGGCGTCCGGGTAGTGCTGCTCCAGCAACTTTAAAATGGGGCCGATTTTCGCCGCCGGGTCCATGGGCCCTCCGAAAAGATGGTTTTCGGTTTTCAGTTTCCGGTTTTCGGTTGGGTAAAACCTTTCACTTTATTTATCATACCCAGCTGCCGGAGAAACCGGCTAACTATGGGGGTCCAGAGCGCCAGGCCGCGGCCGTCGGTGAACAGGAAATGCCCCTCCTCCTCGAAGGCCGGGAGCATCAATTAAGTTCCATGGGGAAAAATTATGGGAATAATCCCCCCAGCCCCCTCCTTACTTGGTCCACTTGCTCTTGAGATGGCTTAGCAAATCCTGGAATTCCGGGATGTTCAGGCGGGAGGCCAGGAGACCGTAAAGGCCCAGGCCCAGCAGGATAACCGCCCCCAGGGCTCCGGTCTGTCCAGCCAGGCCCCCGCCCAGCCGCTCCAGGAGCAAGGGGTGGGCGTAGTGCACCGCCAACCCCATGGTTAGGGAGGCGGCCGCCGCTTTGGCCAGGGTGACCAAAAGCCCCCGGACCTGGTAATCCCCCAGCTTGCGGTAGAGCATGGCCCCCAGGAAGAGGAAGTTGAAGACCATGGAGAGCGAGGTAGACAGCGCGATGGCCCGGTGCTGCAACGGTGCCAGGGTCAGGTTGATGAGCACCAGGTTGGCGGCCACCGTCAGGAAAGAGCCCACCACCGGAACCCGGGTGTCGTTCAAGGCATAAAAGACCGGCACCATGATCTTCACGCCCGCAAAGGCCAGAAGGCCCACGGCGTAAAGGGACAGGGCCGCGGCGGTCTGGTTGGTGTCGCCCGCGGTGAAGCGGCCGTGCTGGTAAATGAGGGCGATAATGGGCCGGGCCAGGAAAATCAGGCCGCAGGCCGCCGGCAGGCTCACCAGGAAGGCCAGGGACAGGGAGGACGACAGGGCCCCTTTCAGGGCCGGGAGATCCTCGCTGGCCGCGTGGCGCGACACCAGCGGGGTGGTGGCCACCATCAGGGCCACCCCGAAAAGCCCCATGGGCAGGTGGAAGAGGCGGTAGGCGTAATTCAGCCAGGAGATGCTCCCCTGGGGGCAACTGGCGGCATAAAAGGTGTTGATGAAAATATTGATCTGCACCGCCGAGAGCCCCACCACCGCCGGCAGCATCAAGGCGGCGATGCGTCGCAAGCCGGGTTCTTTGAGATCCAGCACCCGCCTGAACCGGAACCCCACCCGCCGCAGCAGGGGCAGTTGCACCAAAAGCTGCAGCAAGCCCCCGATGAGGGCCCCCCAGGCCATGCCGACGATGGGGGGAATCCCGAAGCTGGGGAACGCCAGACTGAGGCCCACGCCCGCCACGATGGCACCCAGGTTGAAGAAGCTGGAAGCCAGCGCCGGGATGAAGAACTTGCCCTTGGCATTGAGGATGCCCATGGCCACCGCGGCCAACGACACCAGGGGCAAAAAGGGAAACATGACCCGGGTCATCAGGGTGGTGAGGGCCGCCTTTCCCGGCACCAGGCCGAAATCCGGGGCCATGAGCCCCACCAGTTGGGGCGACCAGACGATGCCCGCCAGGACCAGCACCCCCAGCAAGAGCGACAGACAGGCGATGACGTTGTTGGCCAGACGCCAGGTCTTTTCCGGCCCCAGCTTCTGGTCGTAATCGGTGAAAACCGTGACGAACGCGGCGCTTAAGGCCCCTTCGGCGAAAAGGTCCCGCAGCAGATTGGGAATGCGGAAGGCCACCACGAAGGCGTCGATGGCGTAGCCGGCCCCGAAAAACCCGGCGAAGACCTGCTCCCGCACCAGGCCCAGGATGCGGCTGGCGAACACCGCCAGGCTCACGGTGCTCGCGGCCCGGGCGATTTTCCCCGTCTGGTTGGCGGCAGCTTGGGTCAACGGTCAGACCTGGCCAGGGATTTGATCACGCGTTGCATGAAATAATGGTTTTTCTAGCCGCAGGCGTTAGCTGGCGCGGCACCGGCGAGATTCCGAGGCCAGCCCAAAAGTTGTCAGGAAAATATGCCCCCGGTCGTAACTCGGCAGTAAACGCTTTCGCCCTCAATCGGTTTGGGGAAACTACGGCCTGGCTCTAGGGCAAGATACAACAAAAGGCGGCGGCCTGCCAGTAAAATAGGGGGATTAAGGGGGTGTAAGGTTTCGGGAGATAACCGCGGGCCCGGCCCCGGACGGCGGCAGGGTCTATCCGGAGGCATCCTTGCGGCTAGCGGCCGGGGTCTTCTTTTTCTTGGCCTTGTGCTTGGCAGCCGCTTTCTCCTTTTTAGCGGGGGGCGCGGCGGCCTTGGCCGTCTTCACCTGGGCGCCGGCGGCTTTGCGCACCTTGGGTTTGGGCGCCGGCCGGGGCTTGGGCCCGTTCTTCTCCGGGGCCACCTGCATGGGCGGCGTCTCCGGGTGCAGCA
>DASWLF010000376.1:0-3185 GCA_036396255.1 Desulfobaccales bacterium | reverse complement strand
TCACAGTGTCAAATTCATAAAATCTGCATCTAGCAAACCCGCCGCTATTAACCGTGTGGACCTGGAAGAGGGAATTGCGTATCTGGGTGCCGGCATTCACGAAGCGACTGTCAGAGGTATCGAGGGAAGCGCTCGTGCCTGGCTGCGGCGCATTGGCAGGGGCCGTATAGGCCGGCACCGGGATAGTAGCAGGGCCGCTCAGGGTGGGAGGATCCGCCGCGGAGTTCGTCAAGGTATAGAGCGTCACCTTATCATCGAAGGTATCAGCCGCCACCAAATAAGTATTGGGATTTCTATCCAGCACCAGGGGCGGCGCCAGGGTGCCCACCAGGCCGGTGAACACGTGGGGGGTCAAGGTCTGGCTCGAACCATTATACAGGAGGGATTTAGCCACGGCAAACATGCGGGCGTCGATAAAATTATTTGCTGGACCAAAGAGGTTCGCGGTGAAAATGACGGCATTATGATCCAGGCCCAACTGGGGGAAATCCCAGAAACCGCCCATACCATCACTTACATTGACCTGGTAAATGTAGAAAGCCCCAAGAGGATCGGCAGTTTGGGAAACCGCGAAGAAGAATCTTTGTACCGTGGGGGACTCTTTCGCGGCAATCGAAGACATGTTCCACCGGTTGTCATTGTGGTCGTAGATCACCCGAGGGTCGAAAAGAAGTCGGTTGGCATACCCGAAGAAAGCACTGAGAGATACGCCATTGCCATTAACCCGGTTGTTGGGTGCGGCCTTCTCATAAATATCGAGATGCGAGTTGGTAATCTCCACAAAATGGTTGAGGCCGACGGCGCCATGGGTGTCCGGCGGCCTGATGTTGCCGGCCGTAACCGAGTCGACGCCCTCGAAATTAATGGTATCGGTTAAAGCAGGCGGCGCCAGGGGGGCGGCACTCTCGGTTTCGGGCGCCGGTGGTGCTTGCAAAGCCCTATTCTTAGCGGCTTGGGCTTTTTGAGCCTTATAGGCAGCATCACCGATGGTGGGCCGGAAGGGGATGTCGCGTTCGGGGGGCGCGGGGGCGGCCGCCTCCAGGGCGGCGGCGGCTTCCATCTGCCCCCGGGTGCGGACCCGGGCCGGTGGGACCCTAAACTGCAAGGTGGGCTTGATTACGGCATCGGTGGGGGGAGTAACCGGTTGGGCCTCGGCCGCGGCAACCGAAAACCCCAGGATCATCAGGATCAAAAAAATTGCCAGACTTGATGAGAAGATACTTTTAGATTTCATACAATATTATTAGAAATATTCAGTGGTGTCCGGTACGAAAATTGCGCTGGCGGCCAGGACCTTTGCCCCATGAACTAACCATGATAAATATTTAAGCAATTATGAAGGTGGGCCATGCCCACCCTACCTCTCTGGACATCATGTCCCTGGTTTTCCGACGACCCCCATCTTCATCAAAAAGATCTTTGGTGGCACAGGCTTCCAGCCTGTGCAGGCGCAGGGTAAAGCCTGCGGCTACATTCTGTCAATTTACCCGCTTAACACTGAGTGCAAAATCCCTGCCGGACAATACTGAAAAATATTATAAGATTGGGGAACCTTGGTAAATAGGCGTTTATACCTATTTTCCAAAAAAGACCTGGTGCCAACCTTAGGCCTGCTCCGCGGCCTGCCTAAGGATCTTATAAATCTCCGGGGAGACCGAAGTGAAGCTGATGGCGGCTTCGAAGAGGTCCGAGGCGGTGGGCTTCACCATGGTCACCTTGCCGTAAATGTGGCCCGGGATCTCTTTCAGGTTGGCGTCCAGCAAGGTGAGGCGCACGTCTTCCCATTCCTGCACTTTTTCTGCCAGGGCCACCGTGGCCGCGGTGTCGCAGAGATGGGTGATCCAGGCCCGCCCCGGGGTGCCGGTGACGATCTTGTCCTGGAGGCTGGCCACCAGGATATTGATCTTCTCCGGCAGCAGCACCGGGCGGTCGCTCCGGTCCGGCAGCCGGAGGTCGTAGGGGCCGCCGATACCCCGGACGTCATAGAGGGTGGCCGGCTCCGGCATCCCCTTCATCTCCACCCGGATGACGTCCCGCACTACCACCAGGTCTTTGAGGCGGCTGTAAGTGGAGGGGCTGATGAGCACCTGGCCCGCCAGGGCGTAGGCCTCCATGCGGGAGGCAAAATTGACGTGGGAGCCCACCACGCTGTACTTGGTGCGGCGCTCCGAGCCGATGTTGCCCACCACCACTTCGCCGGTGTTCACCCCGATGCCCATCTCCAGGTGGGGCAGCCCGTCGGCGGCGTTGGCGGCATTGATCTCGTCCATGGCCGCCTGCATCTGAAGGGCGCAGGCCACGGCCCGGGCCGGGTGGTCCGCCATGGGCTCCGGCGCCCCGAAAAAGGCCAGGATGCCGTCCCCCAGGATTTCGTCGATGACCGCCCGGTTATCCAGCAGGATCTCGATCATTTTCCCCAGGTAGCGGTTTAAAAAGAGGATGACCTGCTCCGGGTGCATTTCGGCGATGATGGCAGTGAAGCCCCGGAGGTCGCTCATGATGATGGTGACTTCCCGGGTCTCGCCCCCCAGCTCCAGGGCCTCCTTGGATTCCAGGAGCTTTTTCACCACCTCCTGGGTGACGTAGCGGCCGAAGGTGTCCCGGATGAAATCCCGCTTTTCCATGTAATCGATGAGCTGCCGCCCCAACTGGTTGAAGGACTGGGCCAGGTGGACCACTTCCCTGACGCCCCGCTCCGGCACGGTGACCGCGAAGTCCCCCTCCCCCACCTGCTGCACCCCGTCCCGCAGGCGGGCGATGGGCCCGGAGATGGTCCCGGCAAACCAGAGCCCCGCCATCCCCCCGGTCAGGGCCAGGGCCAACGCCGCCAGCAGGGCGCCGAGCTTGATTTTCCCTTCGATCTCGGCGTGATGCTGGGCAATGAGTTCCCGGGCCCGGGCCATGATTTCTGCGCCTCCCTGTTCTATCTTCTCCCGGGTGGGGAGAAAAAATTCATCCAGGTTGACGATGGCGCCCACGATGAAGGGGGTCCCGGGAACGTGGACCCGGAAGGAATACTTCTTGCGCTCCCGTTGCTCTTTATCGAAGAAATCGAAGTAGCCGGCCACCTGGTCCTCGGTAAGGGAGCGTTTGATCAACCGGGTGGTTTCCGGGTACTGCTCCTGCCAGTCCAACTGGTTCCGGCCTTCCACCTTGGGGTCGGGGTGAAAGAGGATAAACCCTTT
>DASWLF010000375.1:0-1726 GCA_036396255.1 Desulfobaccales bacterium | reverse complement strand
GCTCCGGCCCGCTATCTGAACTATGTGACCGGCCGCAGCGACGCGGCCATGGGAAAACAGGTGCTGCGTCGCCTCTGCCCCCAGTGCGCCAGAGAAAAACGGGCCCAGGAGTTTGTGAAGCTCTAAAAGAGATGATAAAATATATGGGGGAGGGCGGGCCCTTGGCTTAGCGTTCCGGCGCCCTCCCCCAATTTCTTTTAGAGGAAGTGACATGCCCAGGGTCCGGAAACTCGGATTGGCTTTGGCTGTCTTGCTGGCAGTGTCCCTGTGCCTGGCCCCGGCCCGGGGTCAGCTGCGGACCTCTTCCATGCGGCCTGCGGTCCGCATCCATCACCTCAAGGACGTGGAACGGCGGATTTACCGCCTCACCAACGAGGAGCGCCGCAAAAAGGGCCTGCCGCCGTTGGACCGGGACGAAACCCTGGTGGAGATCGCCCGCATGCACACCGACGACATGCTGCGGCGCCACTTCTTCAGCCACGTGAACCCGGACGGCGCCTCTCCCAAGGACCGCATCGCCCCGGTGTACTCCAACTTCATCTCCCGGGCCGGAGAAAATATCTGGAGCGGCAAGGGCCAGGATTACTCCGACAGCAAGCTCATCGCCCGGGTCATCGTGGACAGCTGGATGACCTCCCCGGGGCACCGGGCCAACATCTTGAACCCCGATTTTACCCACCTGGGAGTGGGGGTGGGCGTATTGGACAAAGAGATCCGCGCCACCCAGAATTTCGTTACCAGAAGGCAGTAAAAATCGCCGCCATTGTAGCCCCAGACTTTACCGTGAAAGTCCGGGTGTCGGGGCGGGTTTAAAACCCGCCCCTACAGCGGCTTTCATTGTTGGGGGTGGCCCAAACCGGGTCATGGTCGTTTAGCCGGTGCTGATATTATTCAGAGCGGAAAATAGATTGCATTAGCCTTGGATGATTTGATTAAAAATCCCCCTAAATCCCCCTTTTTCAAAGGGGGACTTTCCAAGGAATTCCGTTAAGTTCCCCCCCCTTGGCAAAGGGGGGTCAGGGGGGATTTATCCCAAGGTTCAGACCACCAGAGAGGCAACCTGTTAAATGCTCCCAGTAGTAAAATATAAAGCCGGTCTTAAAGACCGGGCTAAAGCCGCGGCTGCATTTTTTCACAATTCATGACCCAAAATCAGGCCCCACCCCCCGACTGGTCCCACAAGATCCTGGCGGAGTGCATCGGCGAGGAGCTGCCGCCCTGCCAGGCGGCCTGCCCCCTGGACATCCGGGTGCGGGAGAAGATCCGCTTCCTTCAGGAAGGGAAGATGGCCCAGGCCCTGGCGGTGGTCCTGGAGCGCTGCCCCTTTCCCGGCATCCTGGGCCGCATCTGCACCCATCCCTGCGAGTCGGCCTGCACCCGCAGTTCCCTGGACCAGCCCATCGCCGTGGCCGGCCTGAAGAGGTACCTGGCGGACCGGGACCCTGAGGTGGCGCTGCGGGTCAGCCCCGGGGCGGAGAGGCCGCAAAGGGTGGCGGTGGTGGGCGGCGGCCCCGCCGGCCTTATGGCCGCCTATGAGCTGCGGCTGCTGGGCTACCCGGTCACCATCTTCGAGGCCGAACCCTCCCTGGGAGGAGCGCTGCGCCTCTATATTCCCCCTTACCGCCTGCCCCGGGAGGTGCTGGACCGGGAACTGAGCCTAATCACCCGACTGGGGGCGCAAGTGCGCCTGCGCACCCGGTTGGGGCGAGACGTGCAACTCGAGGAG
>DASWLF010000374.1:0-27821 GCA_036396255.1 Desulfobaccales bacterium | reverse complement strand
CCTTTATCAATAAGATTCCCCAGCCCGTGGACGCCATCATGGGCGGCGGGCATTTTGCCGATACCAGCACCTTCGCCAAGCAGCTGTATGAAAAGAAGACCAAAACTCAGATGATCGCCCTGCTGGTGGCCCCGCCGGAACCCAAGTTCGCCGAACTGGGGGCGGCTTGCATTTCCGTGGTGGGCTCCTCCCAGTGGGAACCCGCGGCCAAGTACAGCCCGGAAGCGGCTAAGAAAGCCGGGGTGGAATATTTCGGGATCTCGGCGATGGATTTCACCAAATCATATCAAGCCAAGTATGAAGGTGAAATCCCCTCCTATCACAGCGCCGGCGGCTACGCAGCCGGCCTGATCCTGCAAAAGGCCATTCAACAAGCCGGTTCCACGGACACCGCCAAGGTCAAGGCGGTTCTGGACTCTATGAACGTGATGACCTTTTACGGCGACATCAAGTTCGACAACACTCCCAAAAATCACGGCCTCCAGGTGGGCCATGACATGGTGTACATCCAGTGGCAGCACGATAAGCAGGGCAAAGCGGTGAAGGAGGTGGTGTGGCCGGCGGCAGCCGCCACCGCTGACGCCATAGTCTGCCCGGCCCGTTAATTGCGGTTGATTGCGCCCCCTGCCGCTTTCCCTTTCTGGGGAAGCGGCGGGGTGGAAGGTGAGCCTCGTATATGTGGTCACAACTGATACCTTCCTTGACCGACGGCTTGCTCCTGGGCTTCGTCTATGGCCTGGCGGCCATGGGACTGACCCTGATCTGGGGAGTGATGTCGGTGATCAACCTGGCCCACGGCCCGGTCATCGCCCTGGGGATGTTCGGCACTTACCTGTTGTTCACGCACCTGGGCCTGAACCCATACCTGGCCCTGGTGATCGTGGCGGTGCTGGGCTTGCCCCTGGGATTTGTGATTTACGGGGCGGCGGTGCACCGGGTGATCAATGCCCCCCATCTCTCCAGCCTGCTGGCCACGTTCGCGGTCAACATGATCATCATCGGGGTGGGCACCGCGATCTTCAGCACCTCGCCCCAGAACATTGACTTCTCCATGGGGACCCTGGAACTGGGCCCCCTCACCGTGCCGGGCACCCGTCTGGTGGCGGCCCTGGGCGCGGTGCTGTTCACCGCCGGGCTCTACCTTTTCCTCTATTTTACCCGGCCGGGCAAGGCCATCCGGGCCGTGGCCAACAACCGCCGGGCCGCAGAACTCATGGGCATTCCCTCGTCCCGGGTGCTGGCCCTGAGCTTCGGCCTGGGCACCATGTTGGCGGCGGCGGCCGGCGGGCTGATCGCCACCTTCTTCCCTTTCACCATCTTGAGCGGCGGCTCCTATGAGCTGAAGTCCTTCGTGATCTGTGTCCTGGGGGGGCTGGGCCACCCCTTGGGGGCCTTGTTGGGCGGCCTGATGTTGGGAGGCTTGGAAGGCCTGATTCCCACCTTCATGCCGGTGAGCTGGGTGCCGGTGGTGGAATTCGGCCTGTTTGTGCTGGTGCTGCTCTTCCGTCCCACCGGTCTCATGGGGGCCAAATAGATGAAGTTCTGGCGGCAACCGGGCTTCTGGCTGCCTCTGGCCATCGTGCTGGTGTGGGGGGCGGCGGTGCTAGTGCTGCGCCAGGACACCACCCGGGAGACGGCCTCCATCCTCATGATGTCCGTGGCCCTGGCCTCCAGCCTGAATATCCTGCTGGGCTACACCGGCTACGTCAGCTTTGGGCATATCGTGTTTTTCGGCCTGGGAGGCTACACCGGGTTTTACCTCCTCAGCGAACATGGCTGGCCGCTGTACTGCGCGGCCGTGGCCGGCGGTCTGCTGTCCTCCCTCATTGCCCTGCTGGTGGGGCTGGCGGTTTTGCGCCTGCGGGGCGCTTATTTCGCCCTGGCCACCATCGGGATCAACGAGGCGGCCCGGGCCTTTGTCAGCAATTTCTCCCCCTTCGGCGGCGCCACCGGCCTGTTTGTCAACTTTTCGGCCTACGAGAAGTACGGCGGCGCCGGCCAGGCCCTGTGGACCACCTTTATTTATCTCTGGATCACCACCATGGCGGTGCTGGTGGTGAGCTTCCTGGTGAAGCACTCCCGCTTCGGCCTGGGGCTGCTGGCTATCCGGGAAGACGAAGACGCGGCCATGGTCATGGGGGTCAGGGCGCCCCGGGCCAAGACCATCACTTTCGTGATTTCCGCCTTCTTCCCCGGGGTGATCGGCACCCTGTACTTCTTCAAGAACGGCAACGTGGAGCCGGGTGACGCCTTTCAGCTGCACATGTCCATCGAGATGCTGGTGATGGTGATGCTGGGCGGCATGGGCACCGTCTTGGGGCCCATGACGGGCGCGGTGGCCTACCAGGGCCTGCGCGGCTACCTGCTCACCAGCCCCATCTTCAAGGAACTGCACCTGGCGGTGGCGGGCCTGCTCCTCCTGATGATCATCCTCTTTGTGCCCGCGGGCGCGGTGGGCTGGGTGCGCAGCCGCTTCCGCAGCTTGCGGACGGTGCTGGAATGATCCTGCAAGTCAGTGACGTCACCAAGCGCTTCGGCGGCCTCCAGGCCCTGTCCGAGGTCTCCTTCGATTTGCCCCAGGGGCAGATCCTGGGGCTCATCGGCCCCAACGGGGCGGGCAAGACCACGCTCTTCAACGTCATTAACGGGGTCTACGCCCCCGAGCGCGGCCGGGTCATCTTCCGGGGGGAAGATATCACCGGCCTGCCGTCGTACGAAGTGGCCCGGCGGGGCCTGGCCCGGGCCCATCAGGTGGTGCGGCCCCTTAACGACCTCACCGTCCGGGAAAACGTCATGGTGGGGGCCTGCTTCGGACGGGAGGGCCATTCCCTGGCCGCAGCGGTGGGTCTGGCCGACGGCGCCCTGGCCCGGGTGGGCCTGCTGGAACGTGCCCCCCAACCGGCCAGCAGCCTCAATGTGGCCCAAAAGAAGCGCCTGGAGCTGGCCCGGGCCCTGGCGGCCCGCCCTCACCTGCTATTGCTGGATGAGGTGCTGGCCGGCCTCAACCCCTCGGAAATCACCCCCATGCTGGAGACCATCCGTACTATCAGGGATGACGGCATTACCATTTTGATGATCGAGCACGTCATGCAGGCGGTGATGAACATCTCGGACCGCATCCTGGTCCTGGATTACGGCCTGCTCATAGCCAAGGGCTCCCCCGAGGAAGTGGCCAATAACCCCCTGGTCATCGAGGCCTACCTGGGAGATCCCGAAATGACGGCGCGACTGCTGGCAGAGTGAGGCTCAGATGAACTTGCTGGAAGTCAACTCCCTGACCTCGGGCTACGAGGAAGTCCAGATTCTCTGGGGCGTGGACCTCAAACTGGAACAGGGGAAGCTCACTACCCTGGTGGGCTCCAACGGGGTGGGCAAGACCACCCTGCTGAGCACCGTCATGGGACTGTTGCGTCCCTGGCAGGGCACCGTGACCTTTGCGGGCCGGGACGTCACCCATTTTTCGGCCCACACCCGGGCCAACGCCGGCATGGTCCTGGTACCCGAAGGGCGCCAGCTGTTCACCGACATGACGGTCTACGAGAACCTGGAGATGGGCGCCTTTTCCCGGCGGGCCCGGGCCACCTTTAAGCAAAACCTGGACAAGGTCTTCGAGCTCTTCCCCCGCCTTGGGGAACGGGCCCGCCAGAAGGCCGGTACCCTAAGCGGCGGCGAGCAGCAGATGGTGGCGGTGGGCCGGGGCTTGATGGCCGAACCCGAGGTGCTGATGCTGGATGAGCTCTCCCTGGGACTGTCCCCCCTCCTGGCCCTCACCCTCTTCGAAGCCCTCACCCGCCTCAAGAAAACGGGCCTCACCATGCTCCTGGTGGAGCAAAACGTGGCCATGGCCCTGGCGGTGAGCGACTACGCCTACGTGCTGAGCCAGGGCAAGGTGTGGCTGGAGGGTGAGGCCCGCCAGCTGCTGAAAAACGACGAGATCCGCCGCACCTACCTGGGTATCTGATTCCCGGCCGGGGACGTCCCTCCCGGCACCCTTCCCCCTCTTTTCCTTGCCTGAAGCTGTTGATCCCTACCCCGCACTCCCATAACTAAGCGATTTCACCAGTTGCAGAAAAGCGCCGGCAGGTTCGGAAAATTTCTTAGGTAAACGGCGCAACCAGCCGATGAATAATTTGGGTTGCCACCTGAGGCGGGGTAGCCTTCCCGTCTGCCGTAGCCGCCCGCGGCCGGTGGCGGGAGAGGCGCAGACCGGGCTCAGCGTTTTTGCAACCTGCCTTTTGATCCCGAGCCGGGGCAACCAGGAAGGGACCGTGACCCCGCAACCAGCGGCACCCCAAGGGAGCCGGAGAAACGGCACCGCACCAGGAGACCAGGGCTCATGACAGCCGCCGCCCCCCGGCAGACGGACAGGGCCAACCGGGTTTTTGCCAGGAGGTTATTGTATATCCCCATCGTGCATACCCAGACCGATATGGGGGCCTTGCGCCTCCCCATCGCCCGGGCTGCCCGGATGAAGTTGGGCCAGCGCGGCTGGCAGCGGAAAGTGAGGGCCGTGGAGCAGATCTGGATGGAAATCGAACGGGTCATCCGGAACCTGAAACTCCCTTACGGGCAGGTGCGCCTCTATCAGGACGGCCTGCCTGTGTGTGGCCGGGAGGAGGCCATCGTGGCGGAACTGGCCCGGGCCGGCAGCCGCAACCATCGAATTCTGCTGGACTTGATGGCCAGAGGCGCCACCCTCATGGGGACGGAAGCCTGGGAGCTCCTTAAGGAAGAATACCGGCTGGCCCAGGAGTCCCTGGCCTCCCAGGGAGGCGCCGGAACCCCGGCCCCATCCGCGGTCCGCTCCCCCGCGGCAGGCGAGTCCATCCTGGAACAACGGGACCGGTTCATCGCCCGTCGCATCAACGAAACTCTGAAGGAAGGTGAAACCGGGATCCTGTTTCTGGGGATGCTCCATGCGGTGGAAAGGCACCTCAGCCAGGACATCCAGGTGATCTATCCCTGCCACCGGCGTTGACCTTAGAGGGAAAATATGGAACCGCACCGCCGCCGCATTCTCATCGTCGATGACGACCGGGACATCTGTTTGATGCTTTCCAGACTCATGCAAGGAGAAGGGCTCCTGAGCCAGATCGCCCACGACGGCGAGACCGCCCTGGAAATGATTGGGAGCGCCAGGCCCGACGCCCTGCTGCTGGACCTCAAGATGCCCGGCATGGACGGCATGGAGGTGTTGCGCCGGGTTAAAGAAATGGACACCGGACTGCCGGTGGTGATGATCACCGCCCATGCCGACATCTCCGGCTCGGTGGCAGCCATCAAGGCCGGCGCCTACGATTACCTGCCCAAACCCTTCGAGCACCCCCAGGTAGCCCGGGTGGTGCGCCGGGCCCTGGCCCAGCGGCAGGGTTTCACCAGCCGCCCCCGGAAGCAGCCGGACGCCGACCTCCGGGAAATGATGGGTCCCAGCGATGCGGTGAGCCGCATCATCTTCGAGGTCAACCGGGTGGCCGGGTCCGATTTCAGCGTGGTGATCCAGGGGGAGACCGGCGCCGGCAAGGAGCTGGTGGCCCGGGCCGTACACCGGCTGAGCCGCCGGGACCCAAAGGTCTTTGTCCCGGTGGATTGCGGCGCCATTCCCGAGACCTTGCTGGAGAGCGAACTCTTCGGCTACCAGAAGGGGGCCTTCACCGGCGCGGTGCTGCCCAAGCCCGGCAAGTTCGCCGCGGCCCAGGGCGGGACCCTGTTCCTGGACGAAATCTCCAATCTGTCCCTGGCCTCCCAGGCCAAGTTGCTGCGGGCCCTGCAAGACCGGGTGGTCTACCAGCTGGGGACCACCAGACCCACCTCCATCGACGTCCGGGTCCTGGTGGCCACCAACCAGGAGCTGCAAACCCTGGTGGAATCGGGTCTGATGCGCCGGGACCTCTATTTCCGCTTAAACGAGTTCACCATCCAGTTGCCGCCCCTGAGGGAGCGCAAAGAGGACATCCCCTATCTGGCCAAGCGGTTCCTGGACATCACCAACCAGGAGTTGCGAAAGAACGTGACGAAGTTCTCCGAGTCCTGCCTGGAGGCCATGTTCGCTTACGCCTGGCCGGGAAACGTGCGCCAGCTCAGATCCATCATCCGCCGGGCGGTCCTGATGGCCGACGACGTCATTACCGAGAAACACCTGGACATCAAGCGGGCCTCGGTGCCTGGCCTGGCCTTCACCCCCAAGGTCCAGGGCACCCCCTGGCGAGAATTGCCCCTCAGGGAGATCGTGCGCCAGAGCGTCTTCACGGTGGAGAAGGAAGTCCTGGCCCAGGTCCTCAAGTTTACCGGGGGCAACAAGGCCAAGGCGGCCCGGCTGCTACAGATAGATTACAAGACCATGCACACCAAGGTGAAGCAATTCGGCATCATTTAGCCTGGAGGAACTCATGACCAACAGAAAAGTGAAGGGTGGGGAGTCAGGATACAGCTTCGGTGGAATCTTCAAGGGGCTGGCGGACCTGGTGGAGAAACTGGGGGAGCTGGCCGACAAGGGGGAGACCCTCTCCAAAAGCGGGGAGATCCGGGGCGAGAGCAAGGACCTCAAGGGCGTTTACGGCTTCACCGTGAAGGTGGGCCTGGGGGACAAGGGCGACAAGGAGTTCAAGGTGGAGCCCTTCGGCAACGTGCGCCAGGATGCCGGCTCGGGCGAGACCACGGTCCAGGAGATCCGGGAGCCCGTGGTGGATGTCTTCGAAGAAAAGGGCTACACCCTGGTGGTGGCGGAAATCCCGGGCGTCAGCCTCAAGGAGGTGCGCCTGGACGTCAAAGACGACCTGCTGACCATCCACGCCGCCCGGGGCGACAAGAAATACCGCAAGGAGATCCTCCTGCCCCGGGCCTACCCCCGGGACCGCATGAAGGTCTCCTGCAACAACGGCATCCTGGAGATCAAGTGCGTGGGGTGAGGCAGAGGGGAACAGGCGAAAGGGCGAAGAGGGCAGGAAGACCGCAGGAATTTCCTTTTTTTAGACCCTTGCTGGTTTCTCCCATGGGGTTGACCGGCAGGCCGTTATTAATCAGCGCCCCAAAGAAGGACCGAGAGCTGAAAAAGGCTTAGTCAAAAGAGGAAGGCGTAAATAATCGCCCTAAATCCCCCTTTAGAAAAAGGGGGACTTAAGATTAGTTTCCATGGTTTATCAGGGAGTTATCTTTAATTACCCCCTTTCTTAAAGGGGGGGAGGGGGGCTTACAAGACCTTCCACCCGCGAGAATATTGATCTTGATACTTTTGCAGGGGTCTCGGGCCTGCCTTTACTCCCCCTTGAGGGGGAGGGTGGGGGTGGGGGTGAATGAATATTTGAGGGGGAGAAGTTGAAGAAACCGGAGGCAACGGGCAAGCTGAAGGTGACGGAGGCCCTGAGCAAGGACGTGGGCCGGGCCTTTGCCCGCATGGGGCCCGAAGACCTGGAAAAATTGGGGGTGGCCATCGGCGACCTGGTGGAGGTGGCGGGGAAGCGCCGGGCGGTGTGCAAGGCCATGCCGGCCTATAAGGAGCTCCGGGGCCAGTCCCGGGTGCAGCTGGACGGCCTCAGCCGGGAGAACGCCGGCGCCGGCCTGGACGAATACGTCCAGGTCCGCAGAATCGCCTGCCGGGGGGCGGAGCGGGTGGTGCTGACGCCGCTGACCATCACCCCCCAGGACCGGGACCTGAAGTACATCGGCAGCCTCCTGGACGGGCTGCCGGTGCTGGAGGGGGACCGTATCCGGGCCACCCTGTTCGGCAGCCGCTGGGCCGACTTCAAGGTGGAGCGGCTGACCCCCAAGGGGCCGGTGCTGATCAACCCCACCACCACTCTGGTCATCGGCAAGGCCCAGCCCCAGGAGGGCGTGCGGGCGACCTCGGCGGTGGCCTACGAAGACATCGGCGGCCTCAAGCCCCAACTCCAGCGCATCCGGGAGATGATCGAGCTGCCCTTGCGTTACCCGGAGGTCTTTCAGCGGCTGGGCATCGACGCCCCCAAAGGCGTTCTGCTGCACGGCCCCCCGGGGTGCGGCAAGACCCTCATCGCCCGGGCCATCGCCCAGGAGACGGAGGCCAACTTCTTCTCGGTGAGCGGCCCCGAGGTGGTGCACAAGTTTTACGGCGAGTCCGAGGCCCACCTGCGCAAGATCTTCGAGGAGGCCTCCCGCAAGGGCCCCAGTATCATCTTCATAGACGAAATAGATTCCATCGCCCCCCGGCGGGAGACCGTGTTGGGGGACGTGGAAAAACGGGTGGTGGCCCAGCTCCTGGCTTTAATGGACGGCCTCACCAAGCGCCAGAACGTCATCGTCATCGCCGCCACCAATCTGCCCAACATCCTGGACCCGGCCCTGCGCCGCCCCGGGCGCTTTGACCGGGAGATCGCCATCCCCATTCCCGACCGCCACGGCCGCCTGGAGGTCCTGGAGATCCACAGCCGGGGCATGCCCCTGTCCGAGGACGTGGACATGAGCCACCTGGCGGAAATCACCCACGGTTTCGTGGGAGCCGACCTGGAGGCCCTGTGCCGGGAAGCCGCCATGATTTGCCTGCGCCGCCTCATGCCGGACATCGATTTCTCCCTGACCACCATCCCTTACGAGCAGCTGGCCAAGCTGGAGGTGCACATGGATGACTTCCTGGGGGCCCTGCGGGAGGTGGAGCCCTCGGCCATCCGGGAGGTCTTCGTGGAGGTGCCCGATGTCTACTGGCGGGACGTGGGCGGCCTCAAGTGGGTGAAGGACCGTCTGAAAGAGGCGGTGGAGTGGCCCTTGCAGTATGCCCATCTCTTCAAGGAGGCGGGGATCAAACCCCCCAAGGGGATCCTCCTGTCCGGCCCGCCGGGCTGCGGCAAGACGCTGTTGGCCAAGGCCATCGCCAACGAGTCCCGGGTGAATTTCATCTCGGTGAAGGGGCCGGCGCTGCTCTCCAAATACGTGGGGGAGTCCGAGCGGGGGGTGCGGGAAATCTTCCGCAAGGCCCGGCAGGCGGCCCCGTGCATTATTTTTCTGGACGAGATCGACGCCCTCCTGCCCATGCGGGGCGTGGGCTCCGGCGACTCCCACGTCAGCGAGCGGGTCCTGAGCCAGTTCCTGGCGGAGCTGGACGGCATCGAGGAACTGAAGGGGGTGCTGGTGCTGGGGGCCACCAACCGCCTGGACATCCTGGACCCCGCGGTGCTCCGGCCGGGGCGCTTCGATGAGATCGTGGAGATCCCCCCGGCCCAGGAAGAGGACCGCCGGGAAATCTTCAAGGTGCACCTCCGGGGCAAACCCCTGGCCCCGGGGATCGACGCCGCGGCCCTGGCCGCCAGGACCGAGGGGTTCAGCGGCGCGGAAATCGCCTCGGTCTGCAACCAGGCGGCCCTGAGCGCGGTGCGCCGGGCCCTGAGCAAAGGACCGGGCAAAAAACCGGGCCAGGTGCTCATCACCCCCCCGGACCTGGAAAAGGCCCTGGAGGCGTTGCGCCAGGAGTGAGCCCCGCCCTGGATAGGGGACTAACTTTGGATAAACAAATCTCTTTTCCGCCAAGTGCCTCGGGGCAAAAGGCGAAAAGGCGAAAAGGCGAAAAAAATATCCCTGAAACCCCTGGGATAGCTTCCGGCCTTTACCTCTTTTGCCTGGCCCGTTTGAGCCTCCTGCCGCCCCTGCCGGGAGCCGGCCTGGACGGGCGCCCTTTGTGTCTGGCGAGTTTGGGGGATCTCGCGGCTATCTATTGCGAGGTTCCTCTGGAGGAGTTCTGCGGGCCGGAAGCCGCCCACCACTTGCAAGACCTATCCTGGGTGGGCCCCCGGGCCTGCCGCCACCAGGAGGTGGTGGAGGCGGTGATGCGTAACTCTCCGGTGTTGCCGGCCCGGTTCGGCACCCTGTTCACCTGCCGGGAAAGGCTGGAGCAGCTCTTACGGGTCCACCACGATACGGTGGCCCGGTTCCTGGACCGGGTGGCGGACCAGGAGGAATGGGCGGTCAAGGGGTTGCTGACCAGGGCCCTGGCCCTGGAAGCGCACCTGGCCCAGCGGCTGGCCCAGGAAGGGGACCGCCTGGATGGTCTGCCGGCCGGCCGGAGATACCTGGAGGAACAGCGTCTGCGGCGGGTGGCCGAGCGGGAGCTTCCCCGCTGGCTCCGGGAAGTCTGCCAGGAGTTGGGCGCGGCGCTTCAGGATTGCGCCCTGCACTGGGCCCAGGGGCGGCTCTCGGACCGGGGCGGCAACGGCAGCGGCCAGGAAATGATTCTGAATTGGGCTTATCTGGTTCCCAAGGCGGCCGCCTTCGGCTTCAAGGCCAGGATCGAAGCGGCCAACCGCCTTCATAGCCCCTACGGCCTGGTCTTTGAATGCACCGGCCCCTGGCCGCCGTATAGCTTCTCTCCTTCCCTGACCATGGAGACCGACCCTTGAGTTACCACCTCTATTGCGCCCTGCGCCGGCCGGAGTCGGCGAACCCCGCCATGCCCCCGGGGGTGGGGGGGCAGACCGTGCACCTGGTCTGCCACCAACACCTGGGCCTGGCCGTCTCCCGGGTTGATGAGGGAGACCTGTCCTTCGACCTCGCCGGGGTCCGGGCCCACGAACAGGTGGTGGCGTCTCTGAACCGGCGCCGCACCGTGATTCCCCTGCGCTATGGCTGCCGTCTGGCCGACGAATCCCAGGTGGCCCGCCTGCTCTTAGAGCGCGGCCCCCGCTATGCCG
This sequence comes from Desulfobaccales bacterium, assembly GCA_036396255.1. Lineage (GTDB taxonomy): Bacteria > Desulfobacterota > Desulfobaccia > Desulfobaccales > 0-14-0-80-60-11 > DASWLF01. The sequence continues at coordinate 17,172 of DASWLF010000374.1, read as the reverse complement.
CCCTCTTGCAGGAACTGGACGGCTGCGTGGAGATGGGAATTCGCCTCCTGGTGCCGGTGCCGGCCACCCCTCCGGCGGCCCCGGTGCCGGTGGGCCTAAAGGACGGCGCCGGGCCGGCTTCCCCCGGCTTGGCCTACCTAAAGGCCCGGGAGGTCCATTACCACCGCCTGGAGGGGTGGAGCCGGGAACATGGCCGGCTGGTTCGGGAACTGCAGGGCACTTTTTCCGGACTGTTTACCAAGGTCAAAGCAGAAGGCCCGCCGCCCCGCCTGCCCTTGCTGTCGTTATATTTTCTGGTGCCCCGGCCACGGGTGGCGTCTTTCCGCCAGAGGTTTCGCCGCTTCAGCCGCACCGCCGCGGCCAAGCTGCTGTTGAGCGGCCCCTGGCCTCCCTATAATTTTGTTACCGACGACGGAGAGCACCCATTGCCGCCGGATTAGTCAGACCGATGGCCAGATGCCGCTGATACTGAGAGTGCCTTGCAAGGCGGGCCCAAGGAGGCTTCATGGAACAGCCGCCGGCGATGGCAGCCGAGTCTGCCTCCCCCAAATCGCCGCAACGTTATCAGAAACTCTACGAGATGCTCCTGGAGGCCATTCCCTCCTCGGTGCTGCTCATTAACCGGGACCTGCGGATCGCCTCGGTTAACCGGAATTTCCTGAAGAAGATGCGGCGCTCCCCGGCGGACACCATCGGCCGCCGCCTGGATGAGGTGTTCCCGGCCATCATTCTGGACCATGTCAACATCGACGGCCGCCTGCGCCAGGCCCTGGAGCAGAACCAGCCCACCCGGGGGGAGCGCATGACTTACCGGGCCCCGGGGATTCCCCTGCGCATCTATTACTACAGCGTCCTCCCCTTCTCCTGGAACGGCAAAGTGGAGCAGGCCATGCTCCTGATGGAGGACGTGACCGAGCAGGTGCGCCTGAGCGAAGAGGTGCGGCGGGTGGAGCGCCACCTGGCATCCGTGGTGGAAAGCGCCCGGGACATGGTGCTTTCCACCGACAACGACGGCAAGATCCTGACCTGGAACACCGCGGCGGAACACCTGTCGGGATTTGGCTTCCCCGCAGTCAAGGGCCGGGCCTTCAGCGATTTCTGCGCCCCGGAGCAGCAGGCGGAAATGAAGCGGGTCTTCGCCAGCCTGAAGACCGGCCAGGACTCGCAAATGGCGGAGTGGGACCTGGTGACCCGGGACGGCGGGCAGGTCCAGGTCTCCTGGGTGTGCTCCCCCTTGATCGACGACCAGTCCAAGACCGCGGGGGTGGTGGCGGTGGGCCGGGACCTCACCGAGCGCCGCAAATTCGAAGCCCAGCTGCTCCAGTCCCAGAAGCTGGCGGCCCTGGGGGTGATGGCCGGAGGCATCGCCCACGAGGTGCGCAACCCCCTGGCCGTCTGCTCCTCCGCGGCCCAGTTCCTCATGGCCGACCAGGATGACCCGGAGCTGCGGCAGGAGTGCGCCCACAAGATCCACGCCGGCATCAACCGGGCCTGCATGATCATCGAGAACCTGCTGCGGTTCGCCCGGCCTTCGGTGGAAATGGCCCGGCAGCAGACCGACCTGATCGCGGTGCTGAAGGAGACCCTGTCCCTGGTCACCACCCAGGCCAGGGTGCAAAAGATCGAGCTGGTGAGCCAACTGACGGCCGGGCCCGTGTGGATCAGCGGCATCGAGGCCCTGTTGCAACAGGCGTTTCTGAACCTGTTCCTGAATGCCATCAAGGCCATGCCCGACGGCGGGGTGTTAACCACCGCCCTGGGTTCGGACGCAGACGAAGTGTGGGTCCGCATCTCCGACACCGGCCACGGCATCTCCCCCCAGGACCTGGACAAGATCTTCGACCCCTTTTACACCACCGCCCCGGTGGGCCAGGGCTCGGGCCTGGGGCTCTCCATCTCCTATTCCATCATCAAACAGCACCTGGGGACCATTGAGGTGGACAGCAGCGTGGGCGCCGGGGCCACCTTCACCGTCCGGCTGCCCATCCTGTGAAGACCGGGGGCAAGGCTGTGGCTGCCGCCAGACTACTCCTCATTGTGGATGACGAACCGGACATGTGCTGGGTCCTGGAACACATTTTAAATAAAAATGGATTTAACACTAAGAAAGCTTTAAGTGGCATTAAGGCTCTTGACTTGATGAAACAACATCGTTTCTTTCTGGCTTTCGTGGACGTCAAGTTACCGGACGTGGACGGCCTGGACCTGGCCAGGCAAATGCGGAAATTAGAGCCGTCCATGGCCGTGGTCCTGGTCTCCGGTTACTTTTACCGGGACGATGTTGCCATTCAACAGGCGTTGTCCCAGGGGCTGATCAATAGTTTCATCAGCAAGCCTTTTCAGCAGGAGGAAATTTTAAAGGCCGTGGCAATGTAAGGCGTGACTTCTATACTATGGAATTCATTCCATAGATTGCTTTCATCAATGGCGCCTGGGCAGGTTCGGCGACAATCTGAAATCGTAATCATTATTGTTACTTAGACACAAGATTTTTTATTTTTAGTTGTGGCATGGTTCTTGGACCACAATACGTCAGGCATGCCTGATTCTTCTAAAACTAACGGGTAACGAAGGAGGTTCAACATGGCAAAGGTGCAGAAATCCACGGATTCCTCCAGCCTGGCGGAAGTAGTGGATCGCATTCTGGATAAAGGCATCGTCATCGATGCCTGGGTCAAGGTGGCGTTGGTGGGCATCGAACTGCTGTCCATTGAGGCCCGGGTGGTCATCGCCTCGGTGGAGACCTATCTGAAGTACGCCGAGGCCATCGGCCTCACCGCCAGCGCAGCCGCTCCGGCGTAAGGAACCGCTTCCCGGGAGGCGACCCCTCCCGGGAAGGCTGGTATCCCCGGCCCCGGCAATGAGGCCGGGAGGTTGGGGGCAGCCAGAAAAAACCGACGACGGAGAAGAAGGAGAAACCCTATGGGTCACTTAACCGACGATATGACTCGGTTGTGTGGAGAGATCGTGGCCATGCGGGGGGCGCGACATTCCTTTGTCAAGCACCTGCGCCGCGACGTGGCCACCCTGAAGGCGTCCTTGCGCCGCCACCACCATGACATGGCCCGGAGAAGCAAGTCGGAACGGGCCAGGAATTTTGCCAATCTGAAGAAGACCGTGGCCGGCCTGCGGCAGGCCTTTGCTGCGGACCTGGATGGGGCCCGCCGGGCCTGGTGCGGCAAGTGAGCCCGGCCGAAGCGCCCTGATGAGATAACGCCGCCACAAAATCGCAAAGGAGACCGATCATGGCCAAAGTACAGAAATCCACCGATTCCTCCAGCCTGGCGGAAGTAGTGGATCGCATCCTGGATAAGGGCATTGTCATCGACGCTTGGGTCAAGGTGGCGCTGGTGGGCATCGAACTGCTGTCCATCGAAGCCCGGGTGGTCATCGCCTCGGTGGAGACCTACCTGAAGTACGCCGAAGCCATCGGCCTGACGGCCAGCGCCGCGGCTCCGGCCTAAGGCATTCTGACCTAATCCTTCTCCCGGGAGGGGCCCGGCCCCTCCCTCCAGGGGACTCCGGGGCGCCTGCACCAAGGCAGGCCCCCGGCCGGCCCCTTGAGAATGCACAAGGAGTGAAAAATGGGTTCCTTAACCGATGACATGACCCGGTTATGCGGAGAGATTGTGGCGCTGCGCGGTCTGCGCCAGGCCTTCGTGCAGGACCTGGTGCGCACTGTGGCGCAACTGAAGGCCGGGTTCCGCCAGGCCCACGAGCAGATGTCCCGGGAGACCAGGGAAGGGCGGGCCAAGGCGGTATTGGATCTGAAGATGTCGGTGGCCGGCCTGCGTCAGGACAACTTTCTGGACCTGAAAGGCGCCCACCGGGCCTGGTTCGGGCCTGCCACCAGCCAGGGGCCGAAGCCAGCCAGGGAACCGGTCCGGCAGACCTCCCCGAAAACCGGGGATGCTGCCAGGCGCCCTGCGGCCAAAGGAGGCAAACCGGGCGGCGGGCCGGCCGCCAAGAAGCGTCCGGCCGGCCGGGATCGGAAAAAGCCCCAAGGCTAAGCCAGGGCGGCCAGGCAACCCAGCCTGGACTCCCGGCAGCCCCGGGCCGGCGGAACTCCGGCAGGTTCCCCGGCCACGGCAGCCCGGGGGCCCCCGAACCCGCGCCGGTGGGGTGGTTGGTTCCTTTCCTGATTCCGACTGCCCCTGATAAAAAAGTATTAAAGGAAACCGGCCAATTTGCCGTTGTTAGGGATGGGCAGGGCCCGTACCAGGCTCTCGACGGAGGCTGCGGGCGGCTGGGCCTGCGCCCCCCCGCCAGGGTGAAGCGAATGCCCGGAAAAACCAAGGTTACAGGAGCTGATACATGGGTGGTAAGAAGGTAAGGAGGTTGTCCGCGGCCACGGTGAACGTTCCAGACCCTGAGGACCAGATTTCTCCCGAGGCCAGTTCGGAATTTGTCTATACGCCCTATGTCCAGGAGCTCACCGACCGGGCCCTGGCGTATCTGGAGGTGGGCTACCCCGTCCACTTTGCCGGCTCCGCCGGGACCGGGAAAACGACCCTGGCCTTCCACGTGGCGGCGCAGCTGCGGCGGCCCGTCACCCTGATCCACGGGGACGACGAGTTCGGCAGCTCCGACCTGGTGGGCCGGCACGCCGGCTACCGCAAACAGAAGCTCATCGACAATTTCATCCATTCCGTCCTGAAGACGGAAGAATCCATGAATGTGCTGTGGATGGACAACCGCCTGACCACGGCCTGCAAGGAGGGCTATACCCTCATCTACGACGAATTCACCCGGTCCCGCCCCGAGGCCAACAACGCCCTGCTCAGCATCCTGGAGGAAAGGATTCTCAACCTCCCCAATATGAGCCGCAACGGCGGCGGCTACCTGGAAGTGCACCCGGAGTTCCGGGCCATCTTCACCTCCAATCCCGAGGAGTACGCCGGGGTGCACAAGACCCAGGACGCCCTCCTGGACCGGCTCATCACCGTCGCTCTCGGCCACTTCGACCGGGAAACCGAGGTCCAGATCGCCATAGCCAGGTCCGGCATTGGCCGGGCGGATGCCGAGGCCATCGTGAACGTGGTGCGGGAGCTCCGGGGTTTTGGGGTCAACAACCACCGGCCCACGGTGCGGGCCTGCATCGCCATCGCCCGGATTCTGGCCCACCGGGGGGGCCGGGCCCGGCTGCACGACCCCGTCTTTCACTGGGCCTGCCGGGACGTGCTCAACGCCGACACCGCCAAGGTCACCCGGGCGGGACAGTCACTCATGGGGGGCAAGGTGGACGAAGTCATCGCCGCGGTCTGCGACGGCTCCCCCCCCGGCCCCGCTTAGAAAGGAGGGAAGGTATGAGCATCCCCCGCCGAGGACTCCAGGACCTCCGGACCCTGTCGGGCCGGGTGGGCAAAGCCACCGTGCCTTACATGGCTTATCTGCGCATCAGCCACATCGAGTTGGAAAAGGCCCGGCGCACCCGGGAAAGCGAGAGCGCCCGGCAAAGGATGAGCGACATCGCGGCGCGCCTCAGCGAGATCGAGGCGGAGAAAACCTCCCTGCTCCAGGCCATGGGAGAGGGGGACTGCGACTATGCCCAGCCCCGGGCCAGGCGCCGCGGCCCCCAGGGCTTCAAGATCAGGTATTGAGAAAAGGATACGGTTATGCTCACCCTCAAGAATTCCCACCATCTCAGGACCGGGCGGCATCTCAAAGGCTTCCGGGTCTGCCGCACTTCCACGGGGGTCTCCCGGGAGCTGGCCGAACGGCGCCGGCTCTTTCAGGAGGAGGCGGCCCTGGCCCAGAGGGAATGGCGGCGCCGCTGGCTGGCCCAGGGGTGGGGGGAGCACCTCTGGTACTGCCGTCTGCAGAGGCAAGGGGCCCCATGGGTTATGCCCTGAAAGTCCTGAGCCGATTCGGCCCTAACGCCGGCGGCTCGACGCTCATGCGGTTCGTGGACCTGGTGCCCTGCGCCTACTGCCGCGGCACCGGGGAGGACCCCATCTACGGCGGCGCCTCCGGCTGTCCCGTCTGCGGGGGGGCCGGGGAGATCAAGACCGCACCGCCCATCGTTACCTGCCGGCGGTGCGCCGGCTCCGGACGGGCCGCGGGGGATTTGGTCTGCCTGGCCTGCCGGGGCCAGGGAGTGGTGCCGGTGCGCCCGGAAGCCAGGATCTGCCCCAGGTGTCGGGGCACCGGCGCCGACGGCATCTTTTACTGCCACGCCTGCAAGGGCCAGGGAATCGTCTAACGGCCTCCTGAGGAGTAGAGAACATGAGAATTAACTGCCTTTCCTGCGGACACAAAGTGGACCTGGATGACGCCTACGATGACTTCGAGGGGCAGGTCAAGTGCTTTGCATGCACGGCCCTGCTGGAGATCAAGACCGAAGAGGGCAATCTCAAAACCGTCAGATTTGTGAAAATGGTGCCCCGCCCAGGGGTATGGGGCGAAGGCGCCGCCATCTGAAACCCGGGGGCAGACCTTAGTCGGCCGGGGCGGAAGCGGGCAGGGGGTGGTCCTCAGGCGCCCACCTCCCAATCCAAGAACATGCAGGTGAGATTATGACCCAGCTAGCGAAAAGCGGCAGATACCTATACGCGGTGGTGCCCGGCCCGGTGGAGCAGGTTTATGCCTTTAAGGGCCTGGAAGGGAAACCGGTTTACACCATCACCAATGGGAAAGTGGCCGCGGTGGTCAGCGATCTCCCCCTGGAGCGGCTCCGTCCGGAGCGCCGTCATCTGGCGGCCCAGCAGACCGTCCTCCAGGGCCTGATGAAAGGCACGCCGGCCATGCTTCCCATGTCCTTCGGCATCATCGCCGAGGGGCCCAAAGCCGTGAAGAGGATCCTCTCCCGCAACCAGAAGGCTTTCCTCCAGCAACTGGGGCGCGTGGCCGGAAAGATGGAGATGGGGCTGCGGGTCTCCTGGGACGTTCCCAATATCTTCGAATATTTCGTCACCACCCATACGGGGCTGCGGGCCGCCCGGGACCGGCTGCTGGGCCCCCAGCGGCACCCCTCCCAGGAAGACAAGCTGGAGCTGGGCCGCCTCTTTGACCGCCTGCTGCACGAGGACCGGGAACTCTACACCACCCAGGTGGAAGAGGCCCTGGCCCACTCCTGCCGGGAGATCAAGCGCAACCGCTGCCGGGTGGAGTCCGAAGTCATGAACCTGGCCTGCCTGGTGGACCGGGAGGCTGAGGCGGCCTTCGAGGCGGACGTCTTCGAGGCGGCCCGGCTCTTTGACAACAATTTCGCCTTTGACTACAACGGCCCCTGGGCCCCCCACAACTTTGTGGACCTGGACCTCAAGTTGTGAGCCGCCCGGCCGATAAAGGAAATGAGATGCTGATCATCGACGACCTTCTGACTGCTCCCTTCCGCGGCATTTTTTGGATTTTTAAAGAAGTGTACAACGCGGCCCAAGAGGAGCAGGCCGGGGCCTCGGAAGCCATAACCGCCGAATTGAGCGAGCTCTATATGCGGCTGGAAACCGGCCAGATTACCGAAAAAGAGTTCGACGCCCGGGAGAAAATCCTGCTGGACCGCCTGGACCTGATGCAGCCCTCTGATGCGAGTCAGTGACGGGCGGGGCAGGGGAAAACCGAGGGGGATGAGGGTGCGAGGGGGGGTAAAGGGGGCCCGACCCCGGAGCGGCAGCGCCGCTCACCTGGCCGGGGGCACCTCCGGCCCCCCCTGAATCCCGGTGACTAGGGGGAAGGCCTTGGAGGATGGCGCCCCAGGCTTCTCAAACCAGAATCTGATGGGGACGACATGCTCACTTTTTTGGAGGGTCATGGCCTCAAGCTGCTCTTCTTCGGCGGTAAAGGCGGGGTGGGAAAGACTACCTGCGCCACGGCCGCGGCCTTGCAGCTGGCCCGCTCCTCTCCCCGGGCCGCTTTTCTGCTCATCTCCACTGATCCGGCCCATTCCGTGGGGGACAGCCTCGCCGGCCTGACCCCGCCTGCCAACCTGACCGTCCTGGAGTTGGACGCCCGCGGCGCCCTGGCGGCTTTCCAGGCCGAGCACCGCCAGAAGCTCCGGGAGATCGCCCTGCGTGGCACCTTTCTGGACGAGGAGGACTTGGGCCATTTCCTGGATCTTTCCCTGCCCGGCCTGGACGAGCTCATGGCGCTGCTGGAGATCTCCCGGACGGCGGCAGCCCGGAGATACGACACCCTGGTGGTGGACACCGCCCCCACCGGCCACACCCTGCGGCTGCTCACCATGCCGGAGCTGCTCCGCCGCTGGCTGGGGGTCCTGGACACCTTGCTGGCCAAGCACCGCTTCCTGAGAAGGCGGTTCAACGGGGCGTGCCCGGCCGATGAAGTGGACGCCTTCCTGCTGGATCTGGCCAAATCTCTAAAGCGTCTGGAAGCCCTGCTTAAGGACCCCGGCCGCTGCCGGTTTGTGCCGGTGATGCTGGCCGAGGAGATGGCGGTCCAGGAGACGCTGGACCTTCTCCAGGCCCTCAAGCGGCTCCAGGTGCCGGTTTCCGAGATCGTGATCAACCGGCTCATCCCCGAAAGCCCTTGCCCGGGGTGCACCGGGGCGCGCCGGCGCCAGCGCCGGATCATCCAGGGGCTTGCCGACGCCGAGGCCCTGGCCGGATGTGATCTCTGGGGGGTGCCGCTGCACCGGTGGGAAGTGCGGGGCAAGTCTCTGGAGAAATTCTGGGGCAGCGCCGCCAGACTTATGCCCGGCGAGGCCCCGGCCCCGCCCAGGATTTTCCCCCTTCCCCCCCGGGTGGAGGACGCCCCGGCTCTCCCCTCCTCCCAGAGCAGGTTTCTGATTTTCGCCGGCAAAGGCGGAGTGGGCAAGACCACCCTGGCTTGCGCCACCGCGCTGCGCCTGGCCCAGGACTTGAAAGGCCAGGAGATCCTGCTCGTCTCCACCGACCCGGCTCATTCCCTGGCGGACTGCCTGAAGATGCGCCTGGGCCCGGAACCCACCCGGGTCCTGCCGGCTCTCATGGCCATGGAAATGGACCCGGCCAGGGAACTGGACTCCCTCAAAAGGGAGTTTCGCCAGGGTCTGGAGCGCTTCCTGGAACCATTGGGCCGCGGCTTCGACCTGCCCTTTGACCGCCGGGCGCTGGAGCAGCTTCTGGAGCTGTCGCCCCCGGGCCTGGACGAAATCATGGCCTTGACCCGGACCCTGGACTTTCTGGAGCAAGGCCCGTTCCACCTTTTTGTCCTGGATGCGGCCCCCACCGGCCACCTGCTCCGCCTCCTGGAAATGCCGGAGATCATGGACCAGTGGCTCAAGGGCTTTTTCGGCGTGCTCTTGAAGTACAGGTTGGCTTTTCGGATGCCGGGGTTCTCTCAGCGCCTGGTAAGGATTTCCAAGGGCTTAAAGCGACTCCGGAAGCTGTGGTGCGACCCGGACCGGACCGCGGTTTATGTCGTGGCCGGGCTCACCGAAATGGCCTTCAGGGAGACGGCAGACCTGGTGGCGGCCTGCCAGCGGCTGGGTCTGCCGACGCCGGTGCTGTTTCTCAACCAGGCCACCCCGGCCGCCCCCTGTCCGCTTTGTGCCGCCATGAATCTGAGGGAAGCCCAGGTCAAGGCCCGGTTCCTGCGAAAGTTCAAGGACCGGCACCTGACCCTGGTCTACCGGCAGGATGAACCCCGGGGCCTTAAGCGCCTGGCCGGGCTGGGGCAAAACCTCTACCAGCCCCGGGGGCGGCGCCCCGTCCTTTATGACCGCCCGGGCCGGAAGGGGGCCGGTTCGCCTTGCCCTTCCGGGAGACCCTATGTCCGACCCATTCCTGGATGATCTGGAGCGGGTCTCTTTGTGCGAGGCCCTGGACCGGGTCCTCAACAAGGGTGCGGTAGTCGTGGGAGAAGTGATGATTTCCGTGGCCAATATCGATCTCATCTACCTGGGGCTGCAGCTCATCCTGAGTTCCCTGGATACTGCCCGGGAGCTCAGGTCCGCCGGGGAGATGGGCAGCTGCCTGGGAGTTGACCCATGAAGGGGCCGCCGGCCGCCGTGGAGTCCCAGGCCCTGGGCGATTTTGCCAGGGTAATGCAGGGCCGCCGGGATTTGACCGCCCCCAGAGGCCGGGGCCCCCGCCTAAACCTGGAGGAGGGCAACGGCAAGAACGGCCTGGCCCAGCTGGTTCTGACTCTCGTAAAATTACTGCACGAGCTTCTGGAGCGGCAGGGAATCCGGCGCATCGAAGGCGGGACCCTCACCGAGGCGGAAATCGAGCGCCTCGGCCTCACTCTGATGAGGCAGGCCCGGGAGATCGAACGGCTCCGGCAGGAATTCGGCCTGGAGGAAGAGGACTTGAACATCGACCTCGGTCCCCTGGGAAAGCTCAGGTAAGGAGGACCCAAATGGCTATTCAACGCGCCACCCAGCACTCGCTGGAGAGCACCAACCTGGCGGATCTCCTGGAAAGGCTCCTGGATAAGGGCATTGTCATCGCCGGGGATATCAAGATAAGCCTGGTGGAGGTGGAGCTTTTAACCATCCAGATCCGCCTGGTCATCTGCTCGGTGGACAAAGCCAGGGAGCTGGGCATGGACTGGTGGGTGAACCATCCGTCCTTCACCTCCCAGCCTCAACCGGCGGGCCTGGCCGATTCTTTCTCCAAGCTCGACGAACGGCTGGCCCGGCTGGAGTCTTCCCTGGGCGCGTCCGGGGCCTGAGTGGCGAAGGGGGTCTCCGGCAGAAGTCAGAGAAATGCTACTCGTGGAGCAGGCCTCCGTGCCTGCCTCTAGCATGGAGCGATAGTTTTAAGGGCTGGCCCGGAAACCCGCCCCATCAATTCGGATAATTAGTGAGCTTCCCGGTCCGGCTCCTTTCTTATCGGCCATTCTTCACATCCTAAAACCAGGAACGGTGACTCCATAATTCGTCCTTCAGGTCCTTGATGTCCGTCTGACTCATGAGGTACAGCGACGCATTCTGGATGGCCAGGCCCCCCAGGTAGGCCAGGGCGGTGACCAGCATGATCTCATCCCGGGTGAAGTTCCGTTTCACCCTGCTATAGAGCCGCAGCACCCCGATGACCTTCTCCTTGGTTTTGATGGGCACCGAGAGGATGGTGACGATGCCCTCCTCTTTGTTCATCTTCCGGTACTGCACCCGCCGGTCCGTGGCGGCATTTTCGATGATCACCGGTTTCTGGCCGTTGAGGGCCTGGGCGATGCTCTTCCTGGCGGACACCGGTCCTTTTTGCAGGTACTTTTCACTCAGCCCGTAAGAGGCCACCAGCTCCAGGGTCTGCTTGTCTTCGTCCAGCAGGCGGATGGAGGCGCCCTTAACTCCCAGGGCCACCGCGATGTCGGTGGACATGGCCCGCAAGATCTCCTTCACATCCAGGCTGCCGCTGAGGTTGACGGCCAGGTCGAAGAGCAGCTTGGTTTCGCTGCGCCACTGGTCGATGAGGCGGGCGTGCTCCATGACCCCGCCGCCCTGCTGGGCCAGGAAAATCAGGAACTGCCGCTCCGCCTGGGAGAACTCCCGGGGTGAGTCGGTGAACAGGCAAAAGATCCCGATGGTTCTCCCTTTTACCACGACCGGCACTGCCAGGATGGCGGCAATGCCTTCGGCCTTTTTGGCGGCCGGGAATTCCAGTCGGGGGTCGGCGGCGGCGTCCCGACTGTAGAAAAAACCCTCTTTCATGACCAAGGGGATGATCTTCCGGTTCAGCCTGGACTTCCGGGAGCGGAAATAACTATCGGACAGACCCTGCTGGGCCACGGGCAGCAGCTCTTCCTTCCCCGGTTGGGCCAGATACAAACAGGCAGCCTTGCCTTTGAGGGTGTGGACGGCGCTTCGGAGGATCAGGTCCAGCAGTTCGTTGCGGTTCCTGGCCATGCCGAAGGCCTGGGTCAGGCCGCACATGGTTTTGAAAAATTCAGGCTTTGCGGGCATCGCAGGTTTCCTTGGAGTTTCGAGTTTTGAGTTTTGAGTTTTGGGTTTTGGGATCTATGCTTTCCAGGAGTTCTAACCCGTTGGATTTCGTTTTTATTTTGAAAGATGTTTAATAATGCCTTTGATCATTCGAGTAATTTCATCTGTTAGCTGGCTCACTTCTTCAAGAGTTGACTCAGAAATATAATTTATTTCAGAGGCTATCGTTAATAGAGTCTCTAATTCAGCTAAAGAACCAAGGCTAATACCAAGAAAGTATTTAAATTCCTTGCGGGAGTTGTGGGCCTGGCCTTCGGCGATGTTTGCTCCAATCGAAACCGCGCTTCTCTGCAATTGATTGCTTAATCCATAAATTTCTTTAGCAGGAAGACGAGCAGTAATTTCATAAATGAATTTTGCTAAGCTTATGGCCTTCTTCCAAACTTCCAAATCACGATAAGAAGTGGACTTTATCCGCATTTTCAACTCGAAACTCAAAACTCGAAACTCAATCGTCTCGTTGCAAAAGCCAGGAGGCGATCTTGGGGACCAGCTCTTTCTGGAACCGGGAGCTGACATAGATGCCCACGTGGCCCGTATCCAGGCAGATGTCCTCCGTATCCTTGCTGCCCACGGCGCGGGTCAGGAGCTCACAGGCTTCCGGCGGCACCAGGTGGTCATATTGGCCGTAAATGTTAAGCAGCGGCATGGCGACTTTTTGCAGATCCACCCGCCGGCCTCCCAGCTCCATCTCCCCCTTGAGGAGCAGGTTTTGCTGGTAAAGGTCTTTGATCAACTGGCGCAACGTCTCCCCGGGGACATCGGGGCTGTCAAAGATCCATTTCTCCATGCGGATGAAGTTCTCCACGAACTCCTTGTTGTCCATGTTTTCCAGAAAGCCCACGTACTTGTCGAACAGGAGCCGGGCCGGGTTCAGCAGGAGCAAGGTGATGGTCAGGAGATTGCCGGGAAGGTTGCCGAAGGTGTCCACCAGGCGGTCCCCATCGATCTCTTTCATCCAGATATGGAGCAGACCCTTATCGGTATCGAAATTGGTGGGGGCCACGGTGGTGATGAGGTTCCTGACCCTTTTCGGGTGGAGGGCCGCATAGATTACCCCAAAGGTGCCCCCCAAACAGACCCCCATGAGATTGACCTGGGAGAGGCGGTGCCGGCGGCAAATAAACTCCACCATGTTGTCCAGGTAGCCGTTGATGTGGTCGTCCAGGGTCAGATACCGGTCTTTCCGGGTGGGGGAGCCCCAATCAACGAGATAGATCTCCACCCCTTCTTTGAGAAGGTTCAGCACCACGCTGCGGTCCGGCTGCAGGTCCAGCAGGGTTTCCCGGTTGAACAGGGCGTGCACCAGGAACAGCGGCGTCTTCAGCCGCGGCGCCCCTTGGGGCCGGTAATGCTTCAGGCTGACCCGGTCTTCCTGGTAGACCAGCTCATGGGGGGTGGCGGCGATCTCGGTGTCCAGGGGGCCAAGGAACACGTCCCTGGCTTTTTCCAGACGGTGGGCGGCCTTTTCGGCGTCGGCCGCCAGCATTGCCCGGATCAGGTCCACCGGAATTTTGGGGCGGTCCATCAAATCTCCTCGGGCGCTTCCAGGGGTGGGGCCAATTGGGCCAATTTTTTCGACAGCTCCTTGACCTGCTTCTTCAGGAGATAAACCTCCCGATAAAGCTCATCCATGTCCCGGTGGGTGGGAATGGGCAGGGCCTCCAGAGAACTGGCCAGCAGTTCCTGTTTGGCCAGGGTGAAATCTTCCAGGGTCTCCAGGGTGTGGCTCAAAGTCCGGGTATACTCCGTCGACTTGAAGAGGGTCATGTAGTGCCCTTCCAGGAGCTTCAACCACCGGCGATAGTAATCTTTGAACTCTTCCGGCTTGTCTTCGCCGGTCTCAACCCCATGTATCTCCCGCAGGGATTTCTTCATGGGCAGGTAGAGCAGATAGATGAATTCGGCCATGGCCGCCTGAAACTGGCCGAAGCGGTCCATGGCCCGGTTGATGCGTTCCTGGGAGACACGGGTCAGCCCCACCTGGGGCAGGTTCAACAACTGCCGGAAGTCCTTCTCGTAAATTTCGGTGCAGATCTTGAAGATGTCTTGGTCCAGGTTTTCGAACCCATAGGCTTCAGAAGGGGGCTCATCCTTGAGGGCTCCCCCTTCCAGCCATTGCTGGTGCAGATGAAAGTAGCCCGCCCAGCCAGCCTGGGCCATCTTCACGATGATCTCTGAGGGCGGCCTGATTCCTTTGAAGACCGCGGCTACGGTTTCCGGCTCACTGAGCAGGGAGAAAAAGGCCTGCCACATCTTCAGGGCCGCTTGCCAGAAATCGTCCGTCCCGCCGGTCAGATCCTCATGGGCAGGCCCCATGTGGGTCATGGACTCCCAGAAGTCCATGGTCCATTTGATCCAGGCAGCCAGCAGAGGCTCCGTGGAGTTTGCTTGGGGATGATCCTGATCCATAATTGCCACCGTGCCGCCAAGCAGGCCGACAAAACGACTTTTCCTGTTTTTGGGGGGATTGTCAAGAGAAGAATTTCACAAATTGCAGGTTCTGATCCTTGGCGGGTCTGGTGGACCTTGGCTTTGGGGAGAGACCGGTTTTGCTACCTTGATTTAGTAAAAATTCTGATTGACTATTGGCTCATTATCACCATCCAGGGCTCAAGGGGTCATGGACCAGACCTGAACCTCCTGGAAGTGGCTCACCACAAAGTATTGATCCACCCTGAGCCTCATCAGCATGGGGCCCTCCAAGCTAACATAGCGATTCATCAACCGACAAGAATCAAGCCTGAGGCTTCGGCCCCTGCCGATTCTCCCGAATCTGTTGTATATTGATACCGGGAGAGAAACTGATGGAAAAAATTAAGCTGGGGATCAGCTCCTGCCTGCTGGGGGAAAAGGTGCGTTTCGACGGCGGCCACCGGTGGGACCGCTTTATTACCGATACCCTAAGCAACTACGTGGAGTTCGTGGCGGTGTGCCCCGAAGTGGAGAGCGGCCTCTCCGTGCCCCGGGAGGCCATGCGCCTGGTAGGCGACCCGGCCCAGCCCCGGCTGCTCACGGTGCGCACCGGCATGGATCACACCGAGCGCCTGGTTACCTGGGCCCGCCGCCGGGTCCAGGAGCTGGCAGCCCAGGACCTATGCGGCTTCATCTTCAAGAGCAAATCCCCCAGCAGCGGCATGGCGCGGGTCAAAGTCTACAACGACCAGGGAGTCCCCGCGCCCCGGGGGGTGGGAATTTTTGCCCGCATCTTCATGGAGCGCTTCCCCGGGCTCCCGGTGGCAGACGAGGGCCGCCTCCACGACCCGGCGCTCCGGGAGAATTTCATTGAGCGCCTCTTCGTTTTTAAGCGCTGGCGGGAGTTACTGGCCCAAAATCCCGGCACTGGCTCCCTGGTGGACTTTCATACCCGGCACCAGCTCCTGATCCTGGCCCACAGCCCCAGCCATTACCGGGACCTGGGGAAGCTGGTGGCCCGAGCCCGGGAGATCCCCCTGAAAGAATTGTCCGCCGGCTACCAAACCCTGCTCCTGGAGGCCTTGCGGTTGCAGGCCACCCCCCGGAAGAACGCCAATGTGCTTTACCATCTCATGGGGTATTTCAAAAAGCAGTTGACCGCCGACGAGAAGCAGGAGCTCCTGGAGGTCATCGAGGCGTACCGCCGGGAGTATGTGCCCCTCATCGTTCCCATCACCCTCATCAACCATTACGCGCGGAAATACCGCGAACCCTATCTCCGGGAGCAATACTACCTCAATCCCCACCCGCTGGAATTAAAGCTTCGCAACCACGTGTGAGCGGACCGGAGCGATCGCCAAATGCTTTTAGGGTAAGGCCGGAGGACAATAGCCCCCCGCCCACCCCAAAGGCCCCAGCCCGCCTGTAAATGCAGGGGCGGACCTCCGGGGGCGCCATGATACCGGGTTGCAACCAATCGGATATTTTTCCGCCAAGTTTTTGGTGGCACAGGCGTCTCGCCTGTGCGGCGCAGGCTAAAGCCTGCGGCTACAAAAAACCATTTGAGCGCAACCCCGTATAACGGCCCATTTGCCCACAATTTTTTTTGGCACTATGGTAAATTGATGATATTATAAATAAATTTCAGGGAAGTCTTTGCTCTGGAAATACCGGAGCCTTTATGAGCGGCTGGGCTTATCTGGAAGATTTTCTACAGTACCTGCGGGTGGAAAGGCAGATGTCGCCCCATACCCTGCGCAGCTACCGTCTGGATATCGCCCAATTCCTGGACTTCTATTTTCGCAGCCGGGAAGCCGCGGACCTGGCAGGGGTGACTTATAAGGACCTGCGGGCCTTCCTGGCCTTCAGCCTGAAAGGACGCCGCAAGGCCACGGTGGCCCGCAAACTGTCGGCCCTGCGCACCTTCTTTAAATACCTGCAGCGCCTGGGGCTGGTGCCGGGCAATCCGGCCCGTCTGGCCCCCAGCCCCAAGGTGGAAAAGAACCTGCCCCATTTCCTGACGGTGGACGAAACCTTTCACCTGCTGGGAGAGACGGGCGGCGCCACCTTTGGTGGGGTCCGGGACCGGGCTATTCTGGAAGTCTTCTATGCCGGGGGTCTGCGCCTGTCGGAACTTGCCGGCCTCAACCTGGGGGACCTGGATCTGGCGCCAGGGGTGATGCGGGTCTGGGGTAAAGGGGCCAAGGAGCGCCTGGCCTTCCTGGGGGCCTCGGCCCGGGAGGCGCTGGCTGCCTACCTGCCCAGCCGGCAGCGCCTTTTGGGCCAGTTGGGCCGCAGCCAGGAGACCGCGCTCTTTCTCAATCTCCGGGGCACCCGGCTCAGCAGCCGCTCCGTGGCCCGGCTGGTGGGGAAATGGGCCCGGCTCACCGGTCTGTCCCAGAGCCTTACCCCCCACGGCCTGCGCCACAGCTTCGCCACCCATATGCTGGAGGGCAAAGCCGATTTGCGGGCGTTGCAGGAACTGCTGGGGCACGCAAGCATCTCCAGCACCCAGCGCTACTTGCACCTCAACCTGGATTATTTGATGGAGGAATACGACCGCACCCACCCCCGGGGCAAGTTGAGGTAAGAGATTTTGAGGGGAGGACCAAGGGCTTCCACAGGCGGGACGCCTGTGCCACTGGCCCCGCTCCTCCCCCCAAACCCCCCTCCCAACCCCCATAAGGGATTGGGGGAGGGGGTAAGGGCGGGTGCCCTTGGCCCCTTCCCCCAAGTAAACCGGATAAGAAACATGAAGCAATTCACCGAACCATGGCGCGGCACCACCATTTTGATGGTGCGGCGCGCAGACAAAGTGGCGGTGGCCGGCGACGGCCAGGTGAGCCTGGGCGACATGGTGATGAAGCAGCGGGCCA
>DASWLF010000373.1:0-4871 GCA_036396255.1 Desulfobaccales bacterium | reverse complement strand
TAAAGGATTGCGGCCGGATTCTGTGGGAACATTAAACCACTACCTGCTTTAGCAGGTGGCGGTTTAATTTTATGCTCGATGATATAATTGTCTTTATCGTAGCCATGGTTACCTTGGAACTGATTGGCTTAACCACCAGATATAAGCGGGCTTCCAATTTAATCGGTGGAGTATTGATGTTAATAATCGGTGGGGTGCTGATTTTTAAACCCGAGATTTTGATGTTTGGTTAATCTTCCCCCAAAACCATTGCCTTCCTTGCCTGCATCCGCCCTTTCGTCTGCTTAAACTATCCAGGGGCGGACGCCTCCTTAGCAGACGGGAGAAATGTTCTTCCCCTAACCTGGCCTTGGGGTCGCAGGAAGAAATGGCTTTACTAGGCCGTGAGGTCAAGTTTTTTATCGACATTTGCCCGGATTTTTTCCAAAATTCCGGTCAGACGCAAACGTTCGGGAGTCACCGCCAGAGGCAAACTCGATGCAGCATTTTCTGGGGCTGGCAGTGCTGGCCTACTTACTGGGTTCCATCCCCACCGGGCTTTTGGTGTCCCGCCTCATGGGAGGGCCTGACCCGCGCCGGGCGGGGAGCGGCAATTTGGGGACCGGCAACCTGTACCGCCTCCTGGGGCGCACGGCCGGGGGCCTGACCCTGCTGGGAGACGCGGTCAAAGGGGCGCTGCCCGTGGGGCTGGCCCTGGCCTGGCTGAAGCCCCTGGGGCCCTGGCAGGAAAGCGCGGTGGCGGTGGTGGGGGCCGCCGCGGTCCTGGGTCACGTCTTCCCCCTGTACCTGCGCTTCAAGGGCGGCAAAGGCGTGGCCACTACCTTCGGGGTGGTGGCCGCCCTGGCCCCCTGGGCCGCGCTCAACCTGACCCTGGTCTACTTGCTGGCCCTGGCCCAAACCCGCATGTTCTCGCTGAGCGCCCTCATCGCCGCCTGGCTGCTGCCCGTGGCGGTGGGCCTCTTTACGGATTCCAAGGCTTATCTACTCCTGGCCGGGGGCCTCTCGGGGCTGATCCTGGTCTGTCACCGCGATAATCTGGAGCGCTTCTTCAAAGGCGAAGAACCGCGCATTTAATGAGGAACGGAGGACCACATGCTGATCAAGGACTGGATGACCCGGGACCCCATTACCATCAACGAAGACACCTCCATGATCAAGGCCATTCACATCATGAAGGAGCGACGCTTCCGGCGGCTGCCGGTGGTGCAGGCCGGCAAGCTGGTGGGCATGGTGACCGACCGGGACCTGAAGGAGGCCTCCCCTTCCAAGGCCACCACTCTGGACGTCCACGAGCTCTACTACCTCCTGGCGGAACTGCAGGTGAAAGAGATCATGACCCGCAACCCCGTCAGCGTGGTGGACAACGATACGGTGGAGCACGCGGCCCAGGTGATGTTGGAGCACACCATTTCCGGTTTGCCGGTGGTGGACCCCGGCGGCAAGCTGGTGGGCATCATCACCCAGTCCGACGTGTTCCGGGCCTTCATGCACATCACCGGCGTCCTCCAGGGCGGGGTGCAATTCGCCCTGCGGCTGGAAGACCGGCCCGGCATCCTCAAGGAGGTGGCGGATTCCCTGCGGGCCCGGGGCGGCCGCATGGTAAGCCTTCTTACCACGTACCCCTCCCCCGAGTCCAATCTGCGGGACGTCTACCTCCGGGTGAAAAATTTGTCGCCGGAAGCGGTGGAGGCGGCCCGGGCCGAGCTGGCCTCCAGGTTCCAGTTGCTTTATGTGATTCAGGAAGGAGAACCGGGGCCCGCGGCCTGAGCCGCGGCGGCCATCCGCGGCCTTTAGCCCCGGCCGGGGTCCGGCGGCACCGTCCGGGGCGGTTCTCCAGCCGCCCCAGCCGCATATCCCCCGCATCGGCAGAGCGACGGGCGACATGGCGCTAACTATTACCCCCAGGCCCGCACCGGCGGAAGTCCTCAGCTTCGGCCCGCTCCGGTTCATCCCCGGACGCAAGGGCGGGCGCTACCCTTACTGCCATTCCCTGGTCCTTACCGGCCCGGAGACCTGGGTGGTGGACCCCGCGGCGGACCAGGATTATTTCCGGGACCTGGCCAGCAGCCAGCGGGTGACCAGGGTGTTCCTCAGCCACTTCCATGAAGACCACCAAAAATACCATTATCTGTTCCCGGAGGCCCATTTTTTGGTGCCGGCCCCGGAGGAGGCGGCCTTCACCTCCATGGCCGGCATCTTCCGCTTCATGGGCCTTAACGACCGGCGTTACCAGGAATACTGGCGGGAAACCCTGGTCCGGGATTTCAAATTCCGCCCCCTAACCAATTATTCCCTCTATTTCCCCGGAGACCGGTTTCACCTGGGCGACATCACCCTGGAGATCATCCCGGCCCCAGGCCACACCCCGGGACACAGCTGCTGCTATTTCCCCCACCAGGAAGTCCTGTTTCTGGCGGATGTGGACCTCACCCCCTTCGGGCCGTGGTACGGGGACGCCACCTCCAGCCTGGAGGACTACGAAGCCACCTTAAAGAGCCTGGGGCAGAGGCGAACCAGGACCTACCTCACCGCGCACGAGCAGGGCGTCTTTTCTTTTGAGGAGTTTCAGGCCGGGCTCCATTATTTTTGGCAGGTGCTGGCGGACCGGGAGAGGCGGCTGCTCTCAGAGCTTAAGACGCCCCGGACCCTGGCCCAACTGGTGGCCCGCCAACTCATCTACCCCAAATGGAAAGAGCCGACGTTCGTCTATGAACACATGGAGGGGCAGATGGTGCAGAAGCACCTGGATAGGCTTCTGAAGAAAGGGGCGATCCGGGAATCTCCATCCGGCTACCAGATAACCTGATACCGAGTTGCAAACAAACGACAATTTTTTGTAGGGGCGGACCCATGTGTCCGCCCTGTATTGAGGGCGCACACGCGGGTGCGCCCCTACAATTCCGGATTTTTTGATTGCGACCCGGTATGAGAGGGGGGGATCAAGTCTGTAGGGGCACGGCGAGCCGGGCCCCTAATTTTCTCCCTTAAGGGATTGGGGGTAGGGGTTTGGGGAAGGGGGTAAGGGCCGCCGGCCCTTAGCCCCCTTCCCCAAATTTTTACATATGGTCGATGAGGGCCTGGCCGAACTCCGAGCAGGCCACCTCCCGGGCGCCGGGGAGCAGCCGGGCCAGGTCATAGGTGGCGACGCCGTCCTGCAGGGTGCGGGGCAGGGCCCGGTGGATGAGTTGGGCCGCCTCCCCCCAGCCCAGGTGTTCCAGGAGCAGGGCGCCGGAGAGAATGAGGGAGCTGGGGTTCACTTTGTCCTGGCCGGCGTATTTGGGGGCGCTGCCGTGGGTGGCTTCGAAGATGGCGCAGTGGTCGCCGATGTTGGCCCCCGGGGCCATGCCCAGGCCCCCCACCTGGGCCGCCAGAGCGTCGGAGATATAATCGCCGTTGAGATTCGGGGTGGCGATGACCTGGTATTCCGCTGGCCGGAGCAGCACCTGCTGGAAGAGGTTGTCCGCCAGCCGGTCCTTGAGGAGCACCTTGCCGGGGGGGATGGCGCCCTGGTAGCGGGTGGCCAGTTCCGCTTCATTGGTCACCCGGTCGCCGAACTCCGTGGCCACCTCGTAGCCCCAGTTCTGGAAGGCCCCCTCGGTGTATTTCATGATGTTGCCCTTGTGCATCAGGGTGACGGAGGCCCGGTGGTGCTCCAGGGCGTATTTCAGGGCCATGCGGATGAGCCTCTTGCTGCACCTCTCGGTCATGGGTTTGAGGCCGATGGCCGCGGTGGGGTCCAGGGAGCAGCCCAGCTCGGCGTTGAGGAATTTGATGAGTTTTTGGGCCTCGGGGCTGGTGGCGGCCCACTCCAGGCCAGCGTAAACGTCCTCGGTGTTCTCCCGGAAGACCACCATGTCGATCTGATCCGGCTCCTTCAAGGGGCTGGGCACCCCGGCATAATGGCGCACCGGGCGGATGCAGGCGTAGAGGTCCAGCACCTGGCGAAGGGTCACGTTCAGGGACCGGAAACCGCCGCCGATGGGGGTGGTGAGGGGGCCTTTCAGGGCTACCCGGTATTCCCTGAGGGCCGTCAGGGTCTCCACCGGCAGGTAGCTGCGATTGTGCTTGAAGGCCTTTTCCCCGGCCAGGATTTCCTGCCAGGCGATTTTCCTCTGGCCGCCGTAGGCCTTGGCCACCGCGGCATCCAGCACCGGCCGGGTGGCCCGCCAGATATCCGGCCCGGTGCCGTCCCCCTCCATGAACAACACCAGGGGCTGGTCTGGAACCGAGAGGCCCCCCGCCGGGGTGACGGTGATCCGGTGGCCCGGTTCAGGCTCGTGATGGGTCATGATCTTCCTCGCTCAGAATATTGGCTTTATATTTCAACCTATTTTCCCCGGCCCCGCAAGTCCTTCATAAGGCGTATGGGCCTTTTTAGGGAGGGGGCCAGGGGCTTCCACAGGCGAGACGCCTGTGCCACTGGCCCCTGCCCCCTCCCTCAAGCTCCCTCCCCCAACCCCCATATGGGGGGGGCTGGGAGGGGTCCTAGGGGAGGGCGGGGGGCACTTTTGAAAAATGTCCCCCGGCCTTCCCCTCAAATTAGCCTTATTTTAGCGCCGCCAATGCAGGGGCGCCCGCCACACCGGGACGCCGTCCTGGTTGAACAGCACCAGGGACGACAGGGGCCGCTCCAGGGTATCCGCCGGCGCCTGGTACCTGGGGTTGATGCTTCCCAGGGCCAGCCGCAGCCGGCCGGCCTGGTCCACCAGGCTCAGCCCCGGGTCGCCTTGGGCGGTCAGCGCCAGTTCGGCCCGGAGCTTGTGGCTCCGGTCATATAGCTGCAACAAGGGGTCGCCTTCCTGGTTCAGTCCCAGGGTGGTGCGAATCTTCCCTTCCTGGTCCAGGAGATCCAGGTACAGGCCGCCGTCCCG
>DASWLF010000372.1:0-1722 GCA_036396255.1 Desulfobaccales bacterium | reverse complement strand
CCTTGACCATGACAAAATCCCGGGCCGCCAGTTTGACGACCTCCGGGTGATGGAAAGTAATCTCCTCCAGCTCCCGGCAGGGGGTGCACCAGGCGGCGAAAAAATCGATGATCACCGGCTTTTGCGCCTTCCTGGCTTCGCCTACCCGCGCTTCGGAGTACGGCTGCCAGGCCACCCCGGGGCCGGTAAAGGCCCAGGAACCCAGGAGCACCGTGGCCACCACCGGGCCCGCTAGGGCCGCGCCGGTCTTGAGCCACCCAAAGGCCCGAAAAGAACCTGGGGTCTTATCGAGCCAGCCCAGGTGCACCCCTGCGGCCAGGGCGATCATCGCCAACAGTATCACCTCCCCGGTCGGGGGGAGCAGGGGGCGGATAAAATAGGCGGCCATGGCGATGAGCACCCAGCCCATGAGCTTCCGCACCCACAGCATCCACTCCCCTGAGCGGGGCAGCTTCTCCAGGCTTCCGGAAAACATGGCCAGGACGAACAGGGGCAGACCCAGGCCCAGGCTCAGGGTGAAAAATACCAGAAACCCCAGCCAGGCTGACCCCAGGGAGGCTACCCAGGTGAGCAGGCCCAGGACAAAAGGGCCGATGCAGGGCGCGGCCACCACGCCCAGGGTCAGGCCCATGAAGAGGCTGCCGAAATAGCCGGCATAGGATCGGGCGGCGACCCGGGTGAGTCCGGTGGGCAGGCGCAGCTCCCAAAAGCCGAAGAGGGAGGCGGCGAACCACACCAGGACCGCGGCCACCCCCAGGAGCACCAGAGGATTTTGCAGCAAGGACCCCATGAGGCCACCGGTTAACGCCGCCGCCACCCCCAGCAGGGAGTTGGTGACCGCCAGGCCCAGCAGGTAGCACAAACCATGCAGCGCCAGGCGGAACCGGCCCAAACCGCTTTTGCCGGCGAAATAAGAGACGGTGATGGGAATCAGGGGATAGACGCAGGGAGTCAGGTTCAGGGCCAGGCCCCCCGCCAGCACCCCCAACAGGGTCCAGACGACGCCCCAGCCCCAGAGGGGACCGAGAAGCAGGGCAGCTCCAGGTGGCTCACCACCGGTCCAGGGAGCGCTGGCCACCGGCAGACCCTGCTGCTGCCAGTCGGGATAGCCCCGAGGGTCGCGGTAAACGTTTTGATAACCGAGGCTGACGGCCACCCGGGCCGCCGAGTCGCTGCGGACTCAGGCGAGCCCGGCTCAGTAAAAGACGATAAACTTTTCTCGGTCCGAGCCCAGCAGGGCCGCCAGCCGCCCCCGGGCCGTGAGCCGCCCCCACCAGGTGGGTTCAATGGGGAAATTTACCGCTCCCTTAAGGTGCCCGGTGCGGTACTCCCATTCCTGGCGGGTGTCCACCAGGAGAAGGCTTTGGGGCTCCTGGCGGGCCCGGGCCGCCAATTCCGCGGTGCTGATGAGGCGGTAGCCGCCCCGCTTCGCTTCGACCTGGACCTCCTGCCAGCTGGCCACCGGGAGGGCGGAGGGGCGGTGGGCATACCAGAGCCCGCCCAGCGTCAGGGCCACGGCCAGAAGGGTCAGAAGCGCGGTTCGTTTGAGTTCCATAATCGACTGATCCTGTAATCTTAGGCGTCGCCCATATATTATGGACCAGGCCATTTCGGAGACCCTGTAGGGGCGGTTCGCGAACCGCCCCTACGCCTGCGCCTCAACCCTCCGGCAGCCGGCCCTCCCTTTTCAGCTTGTTGAGCAGAAAGGTGACTCCCGAGGCA
>DASWLF010000371.1:0-17991 GCA_036396255.1 Desulfobaccales bacterium | reverse complement strand
CCTTGACCTGCAGGTGGGAAAGCCCCACCAACACCAGGCTGCCGCCATCCGGGGAGAAGGCCGGATGCTCGGCCCCCTGGAGGTCCGGGTGACGGAATTGCTGCACCACCCCGCCCTGGCTGGGAATCATGAAAACCTGTCCGTAGCCGGTGTCCTCCTCCACCCCGGAATAAAAGGCCACCCAGTTGCCGTCCGGCGACAGGGCCGGCCCCTGGTCCCGGTAGGAATAGGTCAACTGCCGGGCCCCGCTGCCGTCCGGGTTGGCCACCCAGATATTGCCGCCCCGCACGAAGGCCAGTTTGCTGTCCGCCGCAGCCGGAGCCGCCCTGCCCCAAGTAAGAAGCCCGGCGACGGCCAAAATCCCCAGGACGACTCTGCTCCAATGGCTCATATTGCTAGTGTCTTGTCCCAGATATTATTTTCAAAACTGTTAGTATCTCCTGTAGGGGCGGACCCAGGTGTCCGCCCTATTTTAGGGCGCGCACGCAGGTGCGCCCCTACGAAAATAATGAAAACTACACCTGAAACACTCCACCAGGTTCTTCCGAATCATTATTCGATTCAACTGCTGGCATCGGGACCCGATCCCGGGACATCTTTGGCCGCCCGGAACAGCCGCTCCAGCCTGGCGGCCCGGTCCAGGCCCTCATCCGCCAGAAAGATAAACTCCGGCATCATCCTGAGGATATGCTCCCGGGCCACCTCCTGCTTGATGAAGCCCAAGGCCTTGTCCAGGGCGGCCTGCACCGCAACCGCGTCCGCGCCCTCCCGGGCCACGTAATAGACCCGGGCCTGCTTCAGGTCGGGGCTCACCTCCACCTCCGTGAGGGTGAGCTCCTTAAGACGCGGGTCGGCGCTCCGTTGCAGCAGGATCTCGGCCAGGAGTTCCCGGAGGAGTTCCGCCACCCGGTGGGGGCGGCCTCGGGGGGTCCATTGAGGCATCCTCACTTCTCCAGGTAGCAGAGCTCCACCTGGGAGTCGATGATCTCCGCCAGGTGTTGGTTTTCCATGAATTTCATAATCTGGCTCAGCCGGGTGCTGAGGATCTGTGGTTCGTTGCCCACCACGGCCACCCCGATCTGGGCCTTCCGCCACAAATCGTTGTCTCCCACTTCGGCCACCGCGGCCTCGAACTTGTGGCGCACTTTTTCGATGAGGCTGCGTACCACCTTGCGCTTACCCTTAAGAGAGTCGTTCTCGGGGATAATCAAGGTAATGCGGGCCGCGGCGACGATCATCTTTTCAGCCTCTCAATTTTTTATTGCCTGCCTGTTACCCTTCTGCTTTCTCCGGCCTGCCCGCCGGGGCCTCCAGCAGGGCCTTCACCTTTTCCTGGACATAGGCTTCGATGAGGTCGCCGGGCTGGAAGTCATTGAACCGGTCGATGCCGATGCCGCATTCGTAACCTGCCAGCACTTCCTTGACGTCCTCTTTAAAGCGCTTCAAGGAATTAATCTTGCCGCCTTCGGACACCGCGGCCCCCTGGCGCAGGACCCGGGCCAGGGAGTTGCGTTCCACCTTGCCGTCCAGGACCATGCAGCCGGCCACCTGGCCCACCTTGGTAATGTTAAAGACCTGGCGCACCTCGGCCCGACCCATTACCTTCTCTTCCACGATGGGTTCCAACAGCCCTTCCAGGGCCGCGTGGATGTCATGCAGCAGGTTGTAGATGATGTCGTAGTAGCGCACGTCCACCTGTTCCTGCTCGGCCAGGGACAGGGCCTTGGGATTGGCCCGGACGTTGAAGCCCACCACGATGGCGTCGGAGGCCGAAGCCAACATGATGTCGCTCTCGGTGATCTCCCCCATACCCGAGTGGATCATGGAGACTTTGATGTCCTTGGTCCCCAGCTCGGAGAGGGCCTTGGACAGGGCCTCGATGGAGCCGTGGACGTCGGCCTTGAGCACCAGCTTGAGCTCCTTGACGGCCCCTTCCTGCACCTGCTGGTAGAGCTTCTCCAGGCTCACCCGGCTGATGCGGGCCAAGGTCGCCTCCCGCTGTTTCTGCTGGCGGAGCATGGCGATCTGTTTGGCCTTGCGCTCATCTTCCAACACCAGGAACTCGTCGCCGGCTTCCGGCACCCCGCTGAAACCCTGCACTTCCGCGGGCAGGCCCGGGGGCACTTCCTCCACCCGCTGGCCCTGGTCGTCGAACAGGGCCCGCACCCGGCCGTATTGGGTGCCGCACACGAAGTAGTCTCCGAGCTTGAGGGTGCCTTGCTGCACCAGAACCGTGCCCACCGGGCCCCGGCCTTTGTCCAGGCGGGACTCGATGATGCGGCCCTGGCCCGACATATCGGGGCTGGCGTGGAGATCCAGGATCTCCGCCTGCAGCAGGATCTTTTCCAACAGTTCCTGGATACCGGTGCCTTTCTTGGCCGAGACTTCGGCGAACAGGACGTCGCCGCCCCAATCTTCCGACACTACGCCCACCTGGCCCAGTTCTCGTTTAACCCGCTCCGGGTTGGCATTGGCTTTGTCGATCTTGTTGATGGCCACCACCAGGGGCACTCCGGCGGCCTTGGCGTGGTTGATGGCCTCCTGGGTCTGCTCCATCACCCCATCGTCTGCGGCCACCACCAGGACCACCAGGTCCGTGACCTTGGCGCCCCGGGCCCGCATGGCGGTGAAGGCCTCGTGGCCCGGGGTGTCCAGAAAGACCACTTCGCCCTGCTTCCCGGGGAGTTTCACATAGTAGGCGCCGATATGCTGGGTGATCCCTCCGGCCTCGGCCTCGGTGACCCGGGTCTGCCGGATGGCGTCCAGCAGCGAGGTCTTGCCGTGGTCCACGTGGCCCATGATGGTGACCACCGGCGGCCGGGGCTTGGCCTCCCCTAACAGCCGGGGGGCCACGGCCAGCAGGTCCTCTTCCTGCATGGTGGCGTGCTCCACTTCGTAGCCGAACTCCCCGGCCACGATGGCCGCGGATTCGAAGTCAATGGGGTAGTTGATGGTGGCCATTACCCCCATCTGCAGGAGTTGCTTGATGATTTCCTTGGACTTGATGCCCATGCGCTTGGCCAGGTCGCCCACCGTGATGGACTCGCCCACCTTGACCCGGCGCTTGATGGCCTTGGGCACCGTGAGTTCGCCCTTGCCCATCTTTTTGATGGCTTTCTTCAGGCCCTTCCTGCGGCCATGCGCCCTGGTCTCCCCTTCGGCAACCCCGTAGAGGTCGGCCCGCTCCCGCACCTCCCGTTTTTTCACGGGCTTGGCCCGGGCGCTATCAGGGACCTCCACCCGCTTACCCTTCCTCTTGGGCTTGAGGTCCTTCTTCTCTTCCGGCGCCGACGGCTTGACCACCTCGGCCAGGGGCTTGAAGCCGCCTGGACGGCGAGCGGCTGGTTCCGTGGGGACCGCCCCGGCCGGGGCCCGCGGTCCGGCCGCCGCCTCGGCCGGCTTCTCCGCCGGCAGGCTGATGATCCGGGCCGGAAGCTCTTTCTTCCTGGCTTTGCCCCGCTGCCGCTTCAAGGCCGCGCCCGAATCCGCCGGCGCGGCTTTGACCGGTGCGGCCGCCGGGGCCGCCGGCGGCGCCGCCGCCGCCTTGGGGGCCCGAACCGCTTTAGAGGCCTTGCGTTTCCCGGCTGCCTCGGGCTGTGGCTCTTCCAGGGGGGGAACAGGGGGCGCCACAACCCCGGGCTTTTCCTTGGGCGGCAATGACACCACCCTGGCCACCGCTTCTTTGGGCTTGCGCGGCCTGACCTCCTCTTTTCGAGGCTCTGCCGCCGGAGGCGGCGCGGCCTCCGCCTCCCCGGCTTCCTCCGGGGCCATGGATACCGTGACCGGAGCCACCCGGCGCCGCCGCTTGACGTTCTCTCCCACCCGCAGCTCTTCCACCCGGGGAGCCGCGCCGCTGATAGTCTGGCGCACCCGGGCCACTACCGTGTCCTCCAGGGAGCTGAGATAGGTGAAATTCTCTTTAAGCCCCAGTTCTTCTTTGAGGTGCTGAATGAGTTCCCGGACCTCAACTTTAAGTTCCTTAGCCAAATTGCCAATTCTGGTCTTCGCCATAAAACTAACCTTACCCCCGAAACTTATTTCTGCCGTGGCGATTTATCGTTGCTTACGGTTGCCTTAACCTTGCCGCTCCTCGGGTGCGGCCTCTGCCTCACTGTCGGACTTCTCCGCCCCGCCCTGGGCCATCTCCTGAGCCGAGGCGATGAGGGCGGCTCCCTTCTTCTCCGTCAAGCCGGTGGCCTGGATCAGATCCTCCAGCGTGGTCTCCGCCACGTCCCGGGCCGAAGTGTACCCGCCCTCATGCAACAGGCTGGCGGTAATTTCCCCCACCCCGGGAATCCTGAGCAGGGACAGATAACCTTCCTTCAAAGACTTGGAGTACTTGGACTCGCTCTTGACGTCGATCTTCCAGGCCACCAGGCGGGAGGCCAGGCGCACGTTCTGCCCCCTCTTGCCGATGGCCAGGGACAACTGGTCGTCGGGAACGATGACCTCCATGTTCTGGATAGACTTGTTCAGGATGATGCGGCTCACCTGGGCCGGGGACAGGGCGTTGGTGGCAAATTTGGCCGGGTCCGGATGCCAGGGAATGATGTCGATCTTTTCGCCCCGCAACTCCTGCACGATGTTCTGCACCCGGGCGCCCTTCATCCCGACGCAGGCCCCCACCGGGTCCACATCCGAGTCCCGGGAGGACACCGCGATCTTGGACCGGCTCCCCGGCTCCCGGGCGCAGCCCAGGACCTGCACGATGCCCTCCGAGATCTCCGGCACCTCGGCGTCGAACAGGGCCACCAGGAAGTTGGGGTGGGTGCGGGACAGGATGATCTGGGGACCCCGGGTCTGCCGCTTGACATCCAGGACGTAGGCCCGGATGCGTTCCCCTTTGTGGTAGATCTCCCGGGGCACTTGCTCCGACGGCGGCAGCAGGGCCTCGGTGCGCCCCAGGTTGACGATGATCCCCTCCGGATCCAGGCGCTGCACGATGCCGTTAATGATCTCGCCTTTGCGGTCCTTGAAATCGTCGTACACCAGGTCCCGCTCCGCATCCTTCATGCGCTGCATGATGACCTGCTTGGCCGACTGGGCCGCAATGCGGCCGAAGGCCCCGGCGTCCATCCTGATGCCTAAAAAATCGCCGATCTCGCACTCCGGGTCCAGCTTCCGGCCCTCTTCCAGGGCAAGCTGCTGTAGGGGGTCGGTCACTTCGCCCACCACTTCTTTATATTGAAAAACCTCGATCTCCCCGGTCTCGTCCCGGTATTCCACTTCGATTTCCAGGCGGGGGCCGTACTTCTTTTTGGCAGCCGAGCGGATGGCGTCCTTGATGGCCCCAATCAGTAGGTCCTTATCGATGCCCTTGTCCCGACATACCTGGTCGATGATGCGTCGCAGTTCTATGTTCATAGAGGTGCTAGCCCTCCTTGCCAGTATTTTTCCAATCAAGGTCCAGCCTGGCCTTGGCGATCTCGCTGAGGGGGATTAAGGAGACTCCCTCCTCCGACTTCAGAGAGACCTGGTCGCCTTCCAGGCCCTGGAGGATGCCGACATGCACCTGGCGGCCAGCCACCGGTGTCCGGGTGGTGAGGCGCACCAGGCGGCCCACGTAGCGCCGGTAATCCCCCGGCGTCTTCAGCCCCCGGGTCAGCCCCGGAGAGGAGACTTCCAGGTTGTAGGACCCGGGGATGGGGTCGTGCACGTCCAGGAGCTCCCCCACCACCCGGCTCAGGCGGGCCAATTCCTCCAGGGTGATGCCGCCTTCCCGGTCCAGAAAGAGACGCAGACTGGCCCGGCTCCGGTGGGGCCGGTTATACTGCACTTCCACCAGCTCCACTCCCTGGGCCGCCAGCAGCGGCTGGATCAACTCCTCCACCCGGGCCACAATCTTTTCTTTTTCCGGCATGCCGCCAGCTTCCTGGGTTTCTCTCTTAAAATTATAGCATTTTTAGGAAGTTATAACTATTGCTCCGAATTTCCGCAGTTGCTTTGCCTCATTTAAAGAACCTGACGATGATGCGAACCCCCGCCACCCCCAGGGCCACCTCGGTGCGTAACTACCGACCCCCTCCCGTAATGCTGAATAAAAGCAATGCCAGCACAATCAACGTCACCATAACGTAGGCTTTATCCCGTTGCAGGGCGAAGCCGATGATGCTGAAGCTGACCCGCACCACCGGGGTGGCGATCAGCAACAATAGACCAAATTGGATGATCCCCCGGGCCCGAAACGCCAGGGTATCTTGTAAGATCCCGGAAATGTTGCGTAAGTCAGCAGGTTCCCCCTGAAAAATGCCATATTCTGGCACATTGAAACCATAATGCCTCAGATAGAAAAAGCCTCCCGTCAGCACCACCAGGGCAGAGATCAGCACTCCAACCCTTAGGATCATACCTATGATCCGGTCCATCTGCTGGTCATTCCAGGGTTGCGGATAGGACATTTTAAAGCTTCCCCGTAATGCCGTTGAAGATCATCTCCACCCCCAAAACCAGGATGACTGCGGCAAAGGTCAGGCGCAGCCACCGGGTTCTGGCACCCACCAGCACCCGGGCTCCCAGTAAAGAACCGATGAGCACTCCCAGCATGACCGGCATCGCCAGCCCAGGATCAATATAGCCGCGGTTCAGGTACACCCCGGCGCTGGCCGCCGCGGTCACTCCGATCATGAAATTGCTGGTGGTCGTAGAAACCTTAAAAGGAATATGCATGGCGCGATCCATGGCCAGGACCTTGACCGACCCCGATCCGATTCCCAGCACCCCGGAAAGGGCCCCGGCCAAGAACATCAGAGAAAATCCGGTGGGGACTGCCTGCACGTAATAGGACACCGGGCCATGGGAGCCGGGATAGGTCCCATCCATATGCAGCCGGGCTGCAAGGGGGTCGTGCGCTCCATTATTCGAATCGCTGCTCGGAGTCCGGCTCGATAAGTAGGCCGAGTAGATCAGCACCATCCCGAACAACACCGCAATAAACGGCGTCGGTATCAGTGAGGCGATTATCGCCCCCAGCAGCGCTCCCTGAGTGGTGGCCATTTCCAAAAACATGCCGATGCGAATATTCGAGAATCCCTCTCTGACGTAAGCCGCCGCCGCGCCCGACGAGGTTGCGATCACCGACACCAGCGAGGCCCCGATGGCATAACGGATATCCACCCCAAAGAGTAAGGTCAGCAGCGGCACGATCACCACCCCGCCGCCCATGCCGGTCAAGGACCCCAAGAACCCCGCCATCAGCGAACCGGAAAATACCAAGCCGGTAAATTCGAGAATATTCATGCGCAGCGCCTCCATCCGTAGATGGAGGTTAACCTCGATATACCTTTATCTGCAGGTTTCCCTGCCACTTGAGGCTCCCGCACATCATAGCATGCCTCAGATGGCGGGCGGGGACGCCCGCCCCACGGACTTTCAATCCTCGTTCCCAAGCTCCTGCTTGGGGACGTGAACAATAATCCGCTGGACTGAACGCCGCCATCAGACACTTTTGGCAATTCTTTTTACCGAAAACCGAAAACTGAAAACCGAAAACCTTGCCCTACACCCGGCAGCCGCAGCCCTTGGCCTTAAGAATCCGCACCTGCTCCGCCGGGGTGTCCTTGTATTCGTCCTGGAGCGCCAGCCCGGTGGCCTCCGCCTCATTTAAAGGCGTGTTATGGCGATAACCGCGCCTGGCCATCTCCGCGGCCAACGCTTCGTGCCGCTGGTACAGGGCCGCCAGCTTGCCCCGCCAGCGGGCGGTCTCCGGGTGCCGGGCGAAGCCTTTCTTGTCCCGGGTCAGGATCACCCACAGGGCGTGCAGCTCCCGGTGCTCCCCCAACAGGTGCTGCCGGCACAACTTCTCCGGCGCCAGGTCCCAAATGCGCATCTATATCGTCTTTCAATAAAAAAAGTGGGCCGCCGCCCACTTCCGGGAAAATCCAAGACTTTTTGATCATCTCGGGGCGCCCCAGAGCAAACTACTTACTCCGCCCTCAAAGCAGGCCGGCTTCCCTGCCCCTAATGCAGCCGGCCCCCTTGATGGGGGAAGCGGGTCTCCCCGGCGGACCTGATTGCCTCAGGCGAACCGGCTCGCTCTTACACGAACCGTCCCGCCCTTAGCAATCTTCTCGCCCCCGGGGCTGGAGCGGGCAACGGGATTCGAACCCGCGACACCAAGCTTGGGAAGCTTGTACTCTACCAGCTGAGCTATGCCCGCTCGACATTAAAAGATATTAAAATCTAAAGAAAAAGTCAAGGCGTTTTTCCTTGATAGCCGGAGTGCCCGTGCCTGATCGGCAATGCCGGGCTCGCCTTGCTCCCTCTGCGCGGTTTAACGAGACCCGGCGGTTGGGCACAATTCCTTGGGCCCAACGGCCGGGTTCAATTCACAAACCCGGAGCAAATCGGGCGTGATAAATCTCGCCCCTACCCCCTCCCCTACCCTGTCTTGGCCGTTTCAGATGCAGCCACCGCACAGGCCGTCGATGTCGCCTTCGTGCCGGCGGCAAAAATCCCGGTCGCATTTGGTGCAATGATCCACATAGGAACCCAGGCAGTAGTCACACTGGCGCTCTTGAATAACCCGATAATCCAGGGCCTCCCGGGGGTCTGCGACATTATGGATTTCCTCCAGGTGGCTGATGATCTCCCGGAGGCTCTTTTCCCGGTCCCGCTCCCAGCGGGAAGCACTATCGCAATGGCTGCAGCAGGCCCGATGACGCCACATTTCACCCTCTCCCACGAAAATTCAGGGCTGCCAACGATTTTGCACCCTCGCCCTCCTTCTCCCCTCCGGGGGGAAGGAGAAAAGGAATCTGCCCGCGAACTCGCCTTGATCTTCCCCTCAGGCAATGAGGCCGGGAAAGGCAGGGCAGCATGCCCTATCTTTCCCGGCCTCCCATATGGGATTGGGGGTGGGGGTTTGGGGGAGTTTTTTGTATTTTTTGTAAGTGTAAGGGCGGGCGTCCTTAGCCCCCTCCCCCAAACCTCAATCCTCACGTCTCCAGCACCTGGCGGGCCTGGTGGATGTCGGCGTGGATCTGGGCCGCCAGGGCCTCGATGGAAGAGAAGCGGCGCTCCTCCCGCAGCCGGCTGACGAACTGCACTTCCAGGTTCTCGCCGTACAGGTCGCCGTTGAATGCCAGCAGGTGGACTTCCAGGGACAGGTCCTGGTTGTCGAAGGTGGGGCAGGTGCCGATGTTGGCTACTCCGGGCAAGGTTTCCGCCCCCCGGCTTACCCTGACCGCGTAGATGCCGGAAGCCGGCAGCAGTTCGTTGGCCGGCCTGAGGTTGGCGGTGGGCACCCCCAGAAGTTTGGCGCCCCGTCCCTTGCCGCGCACCACCTGGCCCACCACCCCGTAGGGCCGGCCCAGCAGGCGGGCGCCTTCCGCCACTTTTCCCAGGCGCAGCAGGGCTCGTATCAGGGAACTGCTCACCACCGCGCCGTCCGCCTCCACCGCCCAGACCACCTGCACCGTGAAGCCGTGCTGCTGCCCCATCTCCCTGAGCAGGTCAATGTCCCCCTGGCGGCCGCGGCCGAAGCGATAGTCATGGCCCACCACCACTTCCCGGACCTGGAGGCGCTGGCAGAAGTATTCCCGGACAAAGTCCCGGGCCGGCATGGCCGCCAGTTCATGGGTAAAGGCCAGGACCACCACCGCATTCAACCCGCAGGCCGCCAGCAGGCTTAGCTTCTGTTCCGCCGTGGTGAGCAGCGGCAGGTTCATTTCCGGGCGCAGCACCTTCAGGGGATGGGGGTCAAAGGTAATGGCCACCGACTCCCCTCCCAGTTCCCGGGCCCTTTGGCAGGCGCGGGCCAGGATGGCCCGGTGCCCCAGATGGACCCCGTCGAAGTTGCCGATGGTGACCACCGTCCGGGAGAGGCTCGCCACCCCCGGCGGCAGACCATGATAAACCGTCATCCCATCAGTCATTGGCGTGTTAGATTCATTGCTTTGCGGCAAATTATTGGCGGCACCAAGTAAAGATCTCTGCAAAAATGTTTTCTCAGGGAGGGCCGGGGGCCCGTGGCCCCCATAAAGGATCCCCCCTGACCCCCGGGCAACGACTCCTGGCGCCGCCCGGTGGCGCAGTTTGGCCTTGACAGCGCCAAATGTTAATTATAAATTTATTTATTGAAAAATGCCAGGGCAGTTATCCATCAAGGGCCCGGGCATCCGGCCGAAGTGGCGGAACTGGTAGACGCGCTGGGTTCAGGGTCCAGTAGGGGTTTCCCTGTCGGGGTTCAAATCCCCGCTTCGGCACCATCAGATTAAATAAGGCGTAATCCCAATGGGTTACGCCTTTTGCTTTGGCTTTCTGACCCAGTTTGCCACGGTTTGCCTAGAACCTATTTCAAAACCTCTTTTTGCAACGGTTTGTCATTCTGAGCGAAGTGAAGAATCTAGTCTTTCCAATAACCCAGACCCTTCGCTTCGCTCAAGGTGACACCATAAAGCCCGTTTTGAAATAGGTTCTAGATTTCCACCAGGCGGTTCTGGACGGCGAAGAGCGACAGCTCGGCGTTGTTTCGGAGGTTCAGTTTTTTGAGCAGCCTTAAGCGGTAGGTGTGCACGGTATTGGCGCTGAGGTGGTAAGCCGCGGCAATCTCCTTGACGGTATGACCCAGGGCAAGATGCCGCAACACCTGGATTTCCCGGTTGGACAGGGAATCAAGGGGGGAGCGGCTGCGCGGACAACCGGCCAGGTGCTGGGCCAGAGACTCGGCGGCGGTATCGCTGAGGTAGCGCCCGCCGGCATGCAGCTTGCGGATGGCGTTGACCAACTGCTCCGGAGCGGATCGCTTAGTGATGTACCCATTGGCTCCGGCGGCGATGGCCCGCACCACGTATTGCTCTTCCTCGTGCATGGTAAGGATCAGGATAGGCAACTTCGGATAATAATGGCGAAGCTGGCTGATGACTTCCAGGCCGTCCAGGCCCGGCATGGAGATATCGACGACTGCCACGTCCGGCCTGGTCCGGTGGACCTGTTGAATGGCCTCCCGGCCATCGGCGGCTTCGGCCACGACCTCCATATCGCCAGCGTCCTCCACGATGCGGCGTAGCCCGCTCCTGACAATAAGGTGGTCATCTGCCAGGAGAATTTTAATCATAGGGAGCCGCTCCGGCCATTTAGGGGCAGGCGAAAAAAGACCCGGGTGCCTTTGCCGAGATCGGATTGTAATTCCAGGCTCCCGCCCACCAGGCTGGCCCGTTCGCGCATCCCAGCCAAACCCAGACAATGGGAATCGGCTAAATCTCGGGGGTTAAAGCCCCGGCCATTATCCTTCACCTCCAGGGTCAACAGGCCGTTTCCCGCCTCCAGGTTGATTATTGCCTGAGTGGCAAAAGAATGGCGAGCCACATTGGTTAGGGCCTCTTGCGCAATGCGGTAAGCGGCAGTGGCCACCAGGTCATCCACGTTGGGCATATTGCGGTGGTTGAATTTACAGGTAATACCCGTACGTTTGGCAAAATCTTTGGTGTACCAGTCCAGGGCGTCGATCAGGCCAAAATCATCCAGCATCCCGGGGCGCAGCCGGGTGGCAAGGCCCCGAACTTCATCGATGGTCTTATCAATGAGGTCGCACATGGTCAAAGCACGAGCCGCCACCTGGTTATCCCGCTCTTTCAGGCGCTCACTCAGCCACACCGCGTCCATACGCAAAGCGGTGAGAATCTGCCCCAGTTCATCATGGAGTTCCCGAGCGATGGCGGTCCGCTCCTTCTCCTGGCTGGCCATGATGCTTCCGGAGAGCAGCCGCAATTGTTCCTGAGCCCTTTTCAGTTCCGTAATGTCCGTGGAAATGCCACAAAGGCCTTCGGCGGCTCCCCAATCATTATAAATGGGGAACTTAACGGACAGATACGTATGTATGCTGCCGGTTAGCTGGACTCGCTCTTCCACCTGAAGGGCCCGCCCTTCTCGAAGCACCATAAGATCATGGGCGAAAAATTGATCAGCCACCTCCCGGGGGAAAATATCATGGTCGGATTTCCCCTGGATATCTTTATTCCTGATGCCGAACACCTCCTCGAACCGGGGGTTGACCAGCGTGTAGCGGCTATGCCGGTCTTTGAGGTAAACCACCGCCGGAGTATAGCGCAGGATGCTGGTAATGGCCCTGGTCCTCTCCCCGACCTGGCGCTCCAGGTCGCGGGAATAAAAACTCAACTCGTCCCGGGCCCTTTTCAGCTCCAGTTCGTTTTTTTTCCGCTCCGAGAGGTCCCGGGCCACACAGACGCTGCCGATGGTGCAGCCATCCTCCTTGAGCAGACTGATGGAGATGTCCATGGGAACAATACTGCCATCCTTTTTCTTCATGGCAATCTCATATTCCCGTACCACCCCCTCGTTGCGAAGTTTGGCGATCATGCGGTCCAGTTCGGCCGCATCGGCATAGAGTTCAAAAGCGGTCTTTCCCGTCAGTTCGTCGAACTGATAACCATAGATTTCGGCGGCCCGCCGGTTCCACAGGATAAACTTCCCGTGGCGGTCCACGATGCCGATGGCATCCACGGAGTTGTCGATAACGTTTTCCAGGTATTCCTTAAGGCGCTTGAGTTCCTCCTCGGTCCGGGTGCGCTCTTCCACCTCTTGCTGCAAGTCTTCGTTGGCTCGCACCAACTCCAGGGTGCGTTCTTCTATGCGTTGCTCCAGTTCGTCATAGGCCTTTTTCAGGGTCTGCTTGATGCGCCGGCGCTCATCATCCAGGGCCTCCAGTTCCGCCAGCCGCCGCCGCATGGCGGACAACTCCCGGAGCAACTGCTCTTTGGTTTTTTCCCGATCGCTCATATCGGCACTTCTGCCATCTGGAAAACCAGGCAACCTCTTTCGGTAATCTTGCTCAGAGCCACTGCAACCCATGAAGATGAAGGTCAAGGGAGACCAAATCAGTATATACTTTATAAAATAGTAAGGGAGCGATAAAAAAGCAAAAACCGGCACCGCGACCGGGTGCGGTCCTACTCAGCAGGCTCACCGTCCGGTAAGGGAAGCCGGGAGCTTTCACCAGCACGGAGCCGTCCCCCTACAACCGCCGCCGTTCCTGTGGCGGGGGCGCCGCGTGCTTTGCCTGAAGATAATGGGGCTCGGCAAGGGAGGATAGCTTCCAGAGAGCCGTTTCTCTCCTCACTTTTCCAGGGTCAACTGGATGTAGTGGCAGGGACACTCCCGGGCACAGAGCCCGCAGCCTTTACAAAAATCGTAGTCAAATTCGTATCTTCCCGCGGCCGACGAATAGTTGACGGCATTGTCCGGACAGTACATCAAGCAGTTGTTGCAGCTAAAGCACAGGCCGCAACTGAGGCAGCGTCCGGCTTCCTGGATAATCTCCCCGCGGTCAAAAGGTGGGTAGATCTCCGCAAAACTTTTCAACCGCTCGTGCACCGGGATGGCTTCCTTGCTGAAACGTTTTTGCGGCTGGTAATAGTAGCTGTTCATGTCCTTGAAATAGACCACCGGCGGCGGGCTGGCCAGAGTTTCCACGTGTCCTTCCAGGTAGTCTTCAATGGCCGCCGCGGCCCTGAGCCCCTGGCCGATGGCGGCGGAGACGGTCTCCAGCCCAAGCACCGCGTCGCCTCCGGCAAAGACCTTGTCCAGGCTGGTCATGAGCCATTCGCTGGTGCTGATCCACTTGTTCTCCCGCTGGGCCACCTCGATGCCGTCGTAATCCACCTCCTGGCCCGTGGCGATGATTACCGT
Organism: Desulfobaccales bacterium; assembly: GCA_036396255.1. Classification (GTDB taxonomy): domain Bacteria; phylum Desulfobacterota; class Desulfobaccia; order Desulfobaccales; family 0-14-0-80-60-11; genus DASWLF01. The sequence goes on along the minus strand of DASWLF010000371.1, from coordinate 4,347 downwards.
GTCCGCGGGGATCACCGACTCGGACCCCTCAATGGGCACCGGCCGGGCCCGGCCGGTGGCATCCGCCTCTTTCAACTCCATCTGGATACACAGAAGGCCCACCACCCGGTTCTCATCCGTGATGATCTTCACCGGGTTGGTGTGGTACCGGAACATGATGCGCTCTTCCATGGCTTCGTCGATTTCCTCGGTAATGGCAGGCATCTCCACCCGGGTGCGACGATAGACGATGCTGACGTCGGCTCCCATTCTCTTGGACACCCGGGCGCAGTCCATGGCGGAGTTGCCGCCGCCCACCACCACCACGTTGCGCCCGATGTTCACCGTCTTGCCGCTGTTGACCTTTTTCAGGAAATCCACCCCGGTGAAGACGTTTGCGGCTTCCTCTCCGGGCACCCCGATGGGAGTCCCCCTTTGGGCCCCCAGACCCAGAAAGACCGCGTTATAATCATGGGTGAGCTGGTCAAAAGGGATATTCACCCCCACCTTGAGGTTGCACTCCAGGTCGATTCCCAGCTTGAGAACGGCCTCGATCTCCCGGTTGAGAACCTCTTTGGGCAGGCGGTATGCTGGGATGCCGTAGCGCATCATGCCCCCCGGCTCCCGTTCCGCTTCAAAGATCTTCACCTTAAATCCCCTTTTGGCCAGATGAAAGGCGCAGGACAGACCGGCGGGGCCGGAGCCCACCACCGCCACTTTTTCCTTCCGCAAGGACAAAACTTGCTTGCGGTGCTCCAGACCCTTCTCCAGGCCGTAGTCGCCCACGCCCCGCTCCGAACTGTTGATGGCCAGGGGCGCATCGAAGTCCCGGCGGTTGCAGCCGTCTTCGCAGGGGTGGGGACAGACCCGGCCGCAGGTGGCCGGAAGCGGATTGGTGCGGGTAAGAATATGCCAGGCTTCGGCGTAGTCTTCCTTATCCGCCAGGACCCGGAGAAAACCGCGAATATCATTGTTAATGGGGCAGCCATGGGCGCAGGGCGGGGTCTGCATGAAGTACAGGGGCTTGAGCGTCCGCCAGGAACCGGTCTTATAAGGAACCACATGGCGTAAATCCATGGCCAATCCTAAGGGCAGCTTATCCATCAGATGTTAAACCTCTCTATGTTTTGGTTGGCGATGGTTTGAATCTCAGCCACGACCTCGGTGGGCACGCCTTTTTTAAACAGGTGTCGGAACCGGCCCTGGAGCTTCAGGTACTCTTCCACCGGCTTTTTGATGGGGACCTTCACCACATTGGTGATTTTTCCATTGATAATTTCAAAGACCGGAAACAGGCCGGTGTCTTTGGCCAGCCGGCATATCTGTATCGTCAGGTCACCGGCATGGCCCCACCCCAGGGGACAGGGCACCAGGATGTGCAGGTACTTGGGGCCCTCGATGGTCAGCGCCTTTTTCACTTTGCGTTGCAGGTCCCGGTAATCGTCCACCGTGGCGGTGGCCACATAGGGGACGCCATGATCGGCGGCAATAAACGGCAGGTTCTTTTTCCGGGTCTTGTTGCCCATGGGGGTGGTGGTAGTTTTGGCGCCATAAGGAGTGAAACTGGAGCGTTGCACCCCGGTATTCATGTAGGCTTCGTTGTCATAGCAGATATAGAGCACCTGGTGCCCCCGCTCAAACATGCCGCTGATGCTCTGAAAGCCGATGTCTGCGGTGCTGCCGTCTCCGCCCATGGCGATGATGTTCACCGGCCCCTTTTTCATCACTTTATAAGCCGCCTCCACCCCTGAGGCTACGGCGGAGACATTCTCAAAGAGGCTGTGGAGAAAGGGAATGCGCCAGGAAGGGTCAGGGTAAGGGGAGCTGAAGATCTCCAGGCAGCCGGTGGCCACGCAGGCGATGGTGTTCTCCCCCGCCGCATCCGCCACCAGTCGAGCTGCCAGGGCCTGGCCGCAACCGCCGCAGGCCCGGTGGCCGACGGCAAAAAGATTTTTCTTTTCCACCCGGTTGAGGATTTCTTCACTGAGTTCCATTATAAATCCCTCTCCGCAATGATTTCCTTATTCAGGCCCAGGAAGTCCAGTTCCACGGGCTCCAGGCAAACCCTTTCCACCATTTCCCGCAAGCTATCCGTGGAGATGTTGCGCCCCCCCAGCCCGGCAATGAAACTGCTGATGACCCGGCCTTTTCTTTCCCCCCGGGGGAAGGACCAGCGGACGTCGCTGGCCAGAATCCCGCCTCGTCCCAGGGAAACCGCCTTTTCCAAGACCACGATGTTCATCTTGTCTTTCAGAGCCCGGTAAATCGCTTGCTTGGGAAAGGGGCGGAAGGAGCCGATCTGCAGGAGCCCCACCTGCTTACCTTCCTCTTCCAGAGCGTCGATGAGGTCTTTGACGGTGCCTGCCACGGAACCCATGGTGACAATGACCAGGTCGGCGTTTTCCAGCTTATAGGTTCTGATCAGGCCGCCGCTGGGTCTCCCAAAAGCCCGGGAAAAATCGGCGCTCACCTGTTTGATGACGTCTTCGGATTTCTCCAGGGCCCGGTGCAGGATGTAGCGGGTCTCCATGTAGAAGCGGGGGTCGGCGTACAACCCCAGGGCCCGGGGCCAGCGGGGATCCACGATATGCTGGGGTTTGAAGGCCGGTAAAAAGGCATCTACTTCCTGCGGTTCCGGAATGTCCACCGGCTCGAAGGCATGGGTGAGAATAAAGCCATCCATGCACACCATGACGGGCAAGTTAGTCTGCTCGGCGATCTTGAAGGCCTGGATGTGCAAATCCGCAGCCTCCTGGTTGTCTTCGGCGTAGACTTGAATCCACCCTGCATCCCGCACCGTCATGGAGTCCTGTTGATCATTCCAGATGTTCAGAGGCGCCGAAATCGCGCGGTTGGTGCAGGTGAGGACGATGGGGAGCCTCATGCCGGCGATGCAGTAAAGCACCTCGGTCATCAGCAACAGCCCCTGTGAGGTCGTGGTCGTATAGGCCCGGGCCCCCGCCGCGCTGGCCCCCAAGATCACCGAAGCCGCGGAAAATTCGCTTTCCACGTTGATGAATTCCGCGTCCAACCGCCCTTCGCTCACCAGGCGGGCCAGATCCTCCACGATATGGGTCTGAGGGGTAATGGGATAGGCCGAGATGACCTGAGGACGGCACATGGCCACTACTTGAGACACCGCATGGGAACCTTCCAGATACTTTAACATGGCTGACCTTTACCCTTTTGCATGATTTCATGGGCTCGCTCCAGCGCGGCCACGTTGTTTTCCCCCATTTTCCCCGGAAATTTTTCCCTGATGGCCCGCTGGACCGCTTCCAGGCTGACCAGACCGGTAATGGAGCAGAAAGCCCCAATCATAATGACGTTAGGGATGGGTTTGCCGATGATTTCCAAGGCAATCTCCGTGGCCGGAATGGTGGCTACGGTGGCCGTGGTCTTGAGCTGCAGGTCTTCCGGGCAGGTGTCGGCATTGACAATAACCAGGCCATCCGGCTTCAAGCCGTCCAACACCGGCACCGTGTCAATCAGGTACCGGTCCTGGACAATCAAATAACCGGGCTGGCGCACTTCTTCCCGGGTGCGGATCGGTTTATGGTCGATCCTGACAAAAGCCTGGACCGGGGCCCCGATGCGCTCTGCGCCGAAAGAAGGAAAAGCCTGGGCATATTTGCCGTCCTTGAAGGCCGCGTTGGCTAACAATTCCGCCGCGGCCACATTTCCCTGCCCGCCCCGGCCATGGATCCTGATTTCAATCATTTCATTCCTCCTTTTCCTGAGCCGGATCAGTAGCTAAAGACCCTTATGCTCGTGGGAGAGTCCAGGTAGCTGTCGATCTCTTCCTGCATCACCTGGCGCTTGGGATTCTTTAACCAGGCCTGCCAATGCTCCAGGGACCCCCAGGTGCTGATCACTAAATAATGGTTGGGATCATTCAGGGCATGGAGGGTTTCCCCGAATACGTATCCCGGCTGCTGCAGGGCCAAGACCCGCATCTGGCGGAGGAGTCTGGTGATCTCTCCCACATGCTTGCCTTTGATGGTTCGCTCCAACAATACCTTGACCACCTCTGCCTCCTTCCAGGGGGAAAAACCATGGGGCATCGTCCCCTTGCTTATTCCCCAGGGATAACCGCTAGAGGTAGGGGCGGGGTTACCCCGCCCCTACAGAAAATCCTGCCTGGCTTTATCTGCTCACTGCTTACTTCTCACTGCTCACTTGCCGATGACCAGGATGACTGCGTCTTTGGCGACGCTGGCGCCGGGTTCGAAGTTGATGGCCATGACCGTGCCGGAGGCCGGGGCCGGCAGCGAGTTCTGCATCTTCATGGCCTCCAGGACGCAGACCAGGTCGCCGGTCGCCACCTTATCCCCCACCTTGACGGTGTAGCTGATGATCATGCCCGGC
>DASWLF010000370.1:0-2255 GCA_036396255.1 Desulfobaccales bacterium | reverse complement strand
TGGTGAGCAAAAATTAATCCGGTGGCAGGGCCTTCAACCGCCTGCCGGTCTCAGAGCTTTGGTTCAGACGCATCAAGGAGTGCGGCCCCCCGCCCCTTCCCCCCACCTTTCCTTTTCAGAAAAACCATCAAGATAGCCAGGGCCGCGGGGGTCACCCCGGAGATGCGGGCCGCCTGGCCCAGGGACCGGGGCCGCACTTCTTTCAGCTTGTCCCGGACCTCGTGGGACAGCCCCGGCACCCGGTCATAATCGAAGTCCTCCGGGATGCGCCTGGCTTCCGCGGCGGCGACCTTGCGGGCCGCCTCCTCCTGCCGCCTGATGTAGCCGTCGTATTTATACTTGATTTCCAGCTGTTCCACCACCGCGGCCGGCACCGGCGGCTCTTCCCCGGTAAGGCGGTACAGGGTGGGCAAGTCGAGCTGGGGGCGCTTCACCAGGCTCAAGAGGGGAGCCGGCGCCTTCAGGGGCGCGGTGCCCTTGTGGGCCAACTCCTGGTTCACCGCGGCGCTGGGGAAGAGCCGGCGGCCTTGCAGTCTCGCCTCTTCTTCGGCCATGAGGCGCTGCTTTTCCCGAAGGCGCTCCAGGGCCTCTGGCTCCACCAGCCCCAAATCAAAGCCCCAGGCGGTCAGGCGGGCGTCGGCGTTGTCCTCCCGCAGCAGCAGCCGGTACTCCGCCCGGGAGGTGAACATGCGGTAGGGTTCCCGGGTGCCACGGGTCACCAGGTCATCCACCAGCACCGCCATGTAGGCCTGGGAGCGGTGGGGCAGAAAAGGCGGACGCCCCTGGATCCGGCAGGCGGCGTTGATGCCGGCCCAGAGGCCCTGGGCCGCGGCTTCCTCGTAGCCCGAGGTGCCGTTGATCTGGCCCGCCAGGAACAGCCCCTGAATCAGCTTGGTCTCCAGGGTGGGCTTGAGCTGCAGGGGGTCCACGTAATCATATTCAATGGCGTAGGCCGGCCGCATCACCTCGGCCTCCTCCAGCCCCGGCACGCTGCGGAACAGCTCCAGCTGCACCTCCACCGGCAGGCAGTTTCCCAGGCCCTTGGCGTAAATCTCCGCGGTCTCCCGGCCTTCCGGCTCCAGGGTCACCTGGTGGCTGTCCTTGTCCGGGAAGCGCATCACTTTGTCTTCCAGCGATGGGCAGTAGCGGGCGCTCACCCCCTTGATCACCCCGCTGTAAAGGGGGGAAAGGTGGATGTTATTCTTGATTAGCCGGTGGGTGGCTGCCGTGGTGTGGGTCACGAAGCAGGTCACCTGCCGGGTGTCAAGGCCAAGGGAGGGGGTGCGCCAGGAAAAGGGCCGGGGCTGGGGGTCCCCGGTGAGCAGACCCATGGAGGCGAAGTCGATGGTGCCGGCCCGGAGACGGGGGGGCGTCCCGGTCTTCATGCGCCCCATGCGGAACCCCAGGTCCTTGAGGTGGGCCGCCAGGGCGGTGGCCGCGAACTCCCCGGCCCGGCCGGCCTGGATGCGGACCTCCCCGATGTGAATGAGGCCGTTCAGAAAGGTGCCGGTGGTGATGAGCACGGCCCGGGCGCGGTACGCCAGCCCCAGGGTTTCCACCACCCCCACCACCCGGCCGTCCTCGATGAGGAGCCGCTCCACCATGGCCTCCCGCAAATCCAGGCGTCCTTCTTGTTCCAGGTGGGCTTTCATGGCCAGGCGGTAGGCCTGCTTGTCGCACTGCACCCGGGTGCCCCTGACCGCCGGCCCCTTGGAGAGATTGAGGGTGCGGAACTGGATGCCGGTGCGGTCGGCCAGGTACCCCATGACGCCCCCCAGGGCGTCGATCTCTTTCACCACGTGGCCCTTGGCCAGGCCCCCCACCGCGGGGTTGCAGGCCATCTGGGCCATGGTGTCCAGATTGAGGTTGAACATCAGGACCGAAAGCCCCATGCGGGCCGCGGCCAGGGCTCCTTCGCAGCCGGCGTGGCCGGCCCCCACCACTATCAGATCATATTCTTGCGGATAAAATGTCATGGAAGGTAAATCAGGGTTGAATTATGGCCAGGTGTTGATCGTCTTAGACAATCGTAAATCCCCTACCAGAGTCGCAGACTTGCTGAAGCACGCCTACCGCGTAGGCGAAGCGCTGTAAGGTTATGATGGTCGGGGGAAGGGGCCAAGGGATTAGCTAGCCGCGGTCAGCTTTCAGCTAAATACCTTCATCAAAACGCTGAAAGCTGATAGCTAATAGCTGGCAGCTGGTTATCCCTCACCGGTCCCATTCCACTTCTTTCACCAGGTCGAGGAATTCCT
>DASWLF010000369.1:0-4153 GCA_036396255.1 Desulfobaccales bacterium | reverse complement strand
TATTTCCGGGGGGCAGTGGGCCCCGGCAAACACCGCCTGATCCAGCTCCTCCTCAAACTCCAGGGGCAGAACGGCCTGGGCCTCTTGCCCTTCGTGCCCGTGGGGGTCTCCTATCACCCCCGTTCTTTCGGCTGCGAGGTGAAGGTGAAGGTGGGGCCTGCCCTGAGCCTGGGCGACGCCAGGCAGGCGCCGGCCTTGACCGCCGCCCTCATGCAGCAGATCGCCCGCCTTTCGGGGTTCTAGTGTCATGCTTCATTATTAGTATGGCAATTATTCTGCCAGGCTCTACAAAAAGCGCTTTTAAAGTCCCCCTTTCTTAAAGGGGGATTTAGGGGGATTATTAGGAGCTTATTATAATCCCCCCTATCCCCCCTTTAGAAAAGGGGGGTAAAATATGTAATTTTATCGATGTTTTTCTTCTTTAAAAATACCACCTTAATTATGAAGCATCGCACTAGACGAACCGCGGCCCGCGCCGCCGAATGGGGTCCGATGACTTCCCGCCCCTACAAAAAAATGTCCCTTTGAATGCAACTCGGCATAAGACTGGAATATGGGCCGGGGCAGACTTATTTTAGGTGGAAGCGCGGTTGGTAAAAAAGTTTTAAGGGGGATTAGCAGGTGCGCCAGGGCTGGCAGTTTCTCTCATTTCGCTGGTGGGTAGTGCATTTTCTGGGTTTCGCCCTAATATACGCCGCCGGGCGGCTCACCGCGGCGTTCCTCAAGTGGTGACCTCATGCTGCGCTTGGTTCCTTATATACTGTTTCCCAGGCCCGGGTGGTTCATCCTCCACGCCGCGGCCATAGCCCTGGTGTTTCTGCTGGGATATAGCGTCAAGTTTTAGGGGGCGCCGGTGAAAACCTCCCGTAACACCCTGTGGGCGGCCCTGGTGGCCCTGGCGGTGGGCGCCGCCATGCTTCATCTCCGGATCCATCCCCCGGCCCAAAACCTCACTTTTCTGTGGCCCAACCTGTTTTCCCTGTTGGACCTGTTTCTGGTCTCCCTGCTCTTCCGGTTCCGGGGCACCGCGGTCCTGGGCCTGCTGCTCAACAGCTTTTTCGCCTACCTGGGGATCATCATGATGGCCGACTTCTCCCTCAGCGCCACCCTCGCGGGCCAGATCGCGGTGCGGCCCGGGGAGAATTTCTGGGGCTGGCTGCTGCTCACCACCTTTCCCGACATGGCCATAGCGTTCGCCGACTTCCTGGTGGGCCTGGCCCTCTATAAAGCCATTATAACGGAGCATTGAGGAAGTTGGGGGGAGGGCTGGGGGAAGAAAGTAAGCAGTAAGCAGTAAGCAGTGAGCAGTAAGCAGTAAGCAGTGAGCAGTGAGCAGGGAGCAGTAAGCAGTAAGAAAGAAGCCGTCCCGGTAGACCTAGTTTTTGTTGCCGACTGCTAACTGCCTTTAGCACCTCCCCCAAGCCCATATTGGGGAAAATGAGAGGGGCGACCCAGCGGGTCGCCCCTACTTATGCGGGTCGGGTGGGGGGGTTGGGGGGAGGGCAGGGCCACTTACGAAAAAGCCCTGGACCTCCCCCCAAAATTTTCACTTCAATTTCCCTGCGGCCTGGAGGGCGTTTTTCAGGGCCAGGGCCTTTTCGGCCACGCTCATGGGGTTGGGTCCCAGGATGCGGATCATGGGTTCCCGGCCCCAGCCGCCCTGGTCGCAGATGAGGTCCGGGGGTGGCTTGCCGGGTTTAAGCACCGAGGCCACCCCCCAGGTTAGGGCGCCCCCTTCTCCGGCCTTGGCTTCCGGCGGCTCCTGGCCCCGATCAAAGGAAACTGCCTGAAGGTGCAGCAAAGGCGCCAGTTCCTCCACGCCGGCGAAGTATTTGATGTTCATGGCGCTGCGCCACTCCGGGTGGGTGGCCATGGCGGTGAGGATGATGCCGGCGATGTGGCGGGAGGCCCCGAAAGCCGGGGGCGCCGGGATTATCAGGCCGCCGGCGGTCTTCACCAGACGCCCCGGGAAGGCCGCCACGTCCTGGGGGCCCTCAGGGTAGGGGGCGGCGTAACCCAGGTTGCTCATCACCTCGGGGATCAGGGGGCTCAGGTCTTCTTGTTGCAGGCGGGCCGCCGCGGCCGTTAGGGCCGCCAGCACTTCATAGCGCCCCAGCTCCCGGGCAAAGGGGGCGTAAGGGTTGACCGGGCCGGTGCCCTGGCCCAGGGGCAGGCCGTGCTTCAAGGCCTGGAATACCAGGTGGCGCGCCCGGTTCACCGCTTCCGGCAGGGCCAAATCCTGGGCCAGGCCCGCGGCGCAGGCCGTGGCCAGGAGGCAGCCGGAGCCGTGGTGGTGGGGCGCCTGCAAACGAGTGCCGGGGAGGTGATAGGTGTTGTTGCCGTCGGTGAGGACGTCCACCGGCTTTCCCCGCAGGTGCCCGCCCTTGGCCAGGACCCACTTGGGGCCCAGGGCCTGGAGTCGGACGGCGGCCTGGGCCAGATCCGCCGGGGTCTTGACGGTAAGGCCCGTCAACCGGGCGGCCTCCGGGGCGTTGGGGGTGAGCAGGTGGGCCAGGGGCAGCAGCTCCTCCTTCAGGGCCGCGATGCCGTCTTCCTCCAGCAGGGTGCCCCCGGCGCCCGCGGTCAGCACCGGGTCCAGGACCACCGGGGCGTCCTGCAAGTCCCGCAATTTTCCGGCTACGGTGCGCACCAGGGCTGCGGTGGCCAGCATCCCCACCTTCACCGCGGCCACCGGAAAGTCCTCCAGCACCGCGTCCAACTGGGCCGCCACCACTTCCGGGGCCGCCGGGTGCACCGCCCGCACCCCCCGGCTGTTCTGGACGGTGAGGGCGGTGACCACCGTCAAGCCGTACACCCCCAGCAGAGTGGCGGTCTTCAAATCCTGCTGCAGGCCGGCGCCCGCCCCCGGGTCGGAGCCGGCGATGATCAGTAGCGTCTTCACGGCTTATAGCCTCCTGCCCCAGGCCAGGCAGTGCCTGGCTTCGGCCACCAACTCCCGGCGGTAGTCCCACGCCAGGTAGGCGTTGCGGGCGATCCTAAGCTCCGCCAGGGCCATGTAAAATGGGTTGAGATGATAAAGGCGGCGGGCCGTTGCCGGTTCTGCGGCCACCGCCTCCAGGTAGGCGCGGAAGAAGTGCCGGATGGCCTCCTCGGCGGCGAGAAAATCATGGGCCCGCCAGCCCCAGGCGTGTTTCAGCTCTCCCGCCACCCAGGAGAGGTCCCACAGGCGGTCGGCCACTCGCAGGCGCTCCAGGTCCAGGGCCACAGCCCGGCCGTCGGGAAAGAGAAAATTGGTGGGGGTGGCGTCCCCATGGACCAGCACCTGCCGGTCGGGAAAGGCGGCAAACCGGTCTTCCCAGGCGCGACCCTCCTCTTCCAGAGTCCCGCCTTCCTCCGGGGACAAGAGCCCCATCTCCCTTAACTGGCGCAGCAATTTTTCCAGATAAGCCAGGGCCGGATCCGGCAGCACCCGGCTTTCCGGCCGCGGCCGGGAATGAAAGAAAGCCAGCAGTTCGGCCAGCCTGGCCAGGGCACGCTCCAGAGGACCGGCGTCACCCCTGGCGGCCCGGGCCAAAAAGTGGTCCAGGTCCGGTCCGGGGACGGCCTCCAGCAGCAACCCCAGGCCCACTTCCGGACGGCTCCCCAGAAGGCGCGGCACCGAACCGTCCCGGAGCCCCAGGTCCGGCGTCCTGAGATAATTGTCGTATTCCTTCGCCAGCCCCTGGTCCAGGGCGGTGCGGGGAGGGTACGCCGCAAAGAACTTGCCCACCACCGGGTATTTCCCCTGGGCAAAGGTGAAACGGTACACCGCCCGGGAAGACGGCAACGGCTCCAGGGCCACCTCTCCGGCGGGCGGCCGGTGGAACGCCTCCGGTCCCATGAGGCCGGCCACAGCCAGGGCCAGGGGGTCCCCCGCCAATACGCCGCTCATCGCGGTTCCCGGGCCGGTGGCCGCTGCGCTTCCAGGCAACACCCCAGGGCGCCGGTGAATTGGGGCTGGGGGGGCACGATTACCCGGAAATCGCCTTGCTCCCGGAAAAGCCGGACCACTGCCGGGTTCCGGGCCACCCCGCCGGCAAACACCAGGGTGGGGCAGCGGTAGCGGCGCACCATGGCAAAAGCCCGCCGGGCCACCGAGGCGTTGATCCCCGCGGCGATGCGGGCCGGGTTCACCCCGCTGAGGAGGTAACCC
>DASWLF010000368.1:0-7161 GCA_036396255.1 Desulfobaccales bacterium | reverse complement strand
GTACCCATCAACATCGAGGATGAAATCCGCAAATCGTACCTGGAGTACGCCCTCTCGGTCATCATCGGCCGGGCCCTGCCCGACGTCCGGGACGGGCTCAAACCGGTGCACCGCCGCATCCTCTTCGCCATGTCCGAGGCGGGCAACGATTTTAACCGGCCCTACCGCAAAAGCGCCCGCATCGTGGGGGACGTCATCGGCAAGTACCACCCCCACGGCGACACCGCGGTGTACGACGCCGCGGTGCGCATGGCCCAGGACTTCTCCATGCGCTATCCCCTGGTGGACGGCCAGGGCAACTTCGGGTCCATCGACGGCGACGCCCCCGCGGCCATGCGCTACACCGAGGTCAGGCTCACCCGCCTATCCCACGAACTCCTCCAGGACCTGGACAAGGACACGGTGGATTTCGTGGCCAACTACGACGGCTCCATGAAAGAGCCCCTGGTGCTGCCCAGCCGGTTGCCCAATCTGTTGGTCAACGGCGCCTCGGGCATCGCGGTGGGCATGGCCACCAACATCCCGCCCCACAGCCTGGACGAAGTCTGCGACGCCCTTTTGGCCACCCTGGCCAACCCGGAAATCACCCTGCCCGAGCTCATGGAGGTGCTGCCGGGGCCGGACTTCCCCACCGGCGGCTTCATCTACGGGGCCGAGGGCATCAGCGAGGCCTACCGCACCGGCCGGGGCCTCATCCGCCTCCGGGCCAAGGTCATCTCCGAGCGCAAGACCGGCCGGGAAGCCCTGGTGATCCGGGAACTGCCCTACCAGGTGAACAAGGCCCGGCTCATTGAGCGCATCGCCGAACTGGTGAAGGACAAGAAAATCGAGGGCATCGCCGACATCCGGGACGAATCCGACCGGGAAGGCATGCGGGTGCTGATCCAGCTCAAAAAGGAAGAGACGGCCCAGACCATCCTGAACCAGCTCTATCTCCACACCAACATGCAGGTCACCTTCGGCATCAACCTGGTGGCCATCGTCCACAACCGGCCGGAGCTCCTCAGCTTAAAGGACCTGCTGAGCCATTTCCTGGAGCACCGCCGGGAAGTCATCTTAAGGCGCACCCGCTATGAGCTGAAGCAGGCCGAGGCCCGGGCCCACATCCTGGCGGGGCTGCTCATGGCCCTGAATTACCTGGACCAGGTCATTGCGCTAATCCGGGCCGCGGCCAACCCGGCGGCGGCCAAAGAGCAGCTCATGGCCGGGTCGTTCATCAGCGCGGCCCAGCCGCAGTTGACCCTGGAAGAGACCCAGGCCCAGTTCGCCCTGTCCGAAATCCAGGCCCAGGCCATCCTGGACATGCGGCTGCAGCGCTTAACCGGCCTGGAGCGCCAGAAGATCATCCAGGAAGCCAAAGAGGTGGAGAAGGCCATCAAGGGCTACCGCCGCATCCTGACGGACGAGGCCCAGGTCAAGGCCCTCATCGTTCAGGAACTCACCGAGCTCAAAGAGCGTTACGGCGACGGCCGCCGCACCGAGATCATCCCCGAGGCCCAGGATTTCACCGCCGAGGATTTGATCGCCGACGAAGACATGGTGGTGACCGTCAGCCACCGGGGTTATATCAAGCGCACCCCGCTCACCATTTACCGCAGCCAGCGGCGGGGCGGCAAAGGCCGCACCGGCATGGCCACCCGGGAAAACGATTTCGTTTCCCAGCTCCACGTGGCTTCCACCCACACTTATTTCCTGGTGTTTACCAACAAGGGCCGGGTGTACTGGCTCAAGGTGCACGAGATCCCCGTGGGCTCGCCCACCGCCCAGGGCAAGGCCATCGTTAACCTGGTGCAGCTCACCGCCGAGGAAAAAGTGACCACCATCCTGCCGGTGCGGGAATTCACCCCCGGGCTCTCCCTGGTGATGGGCACCCGCCGGGGCGTGGTCAAAAAGACCGACCTGCTGAACTTCCAGCGGCCCCGCGGCGGCGGCCTCATTGCGCTCTCTCTGGACCCGGAGGACGAACTGGTGGGGGTGGCCTTGAGCGAACCCGACCAGAGCATCCTGCTGGGCACCCGCCTGGGGAAAATCATCCGTTTTCCCTCCGCCGAGGTCCGGGACATGGGCCGCGGCGCCCGGGGCGTCAGGGGCATAGTGGTGGCCCCGGAGGATGAAGTGGTGGGCATGGAGGTGCTGCGGCCCCAGGGCACCATCCTGACGGTGACGGAGCGGGGCTTCGGCAAGCGCACCAACCCGGCCAGGTACCCCCAGCATCACCGGGGCGGCCAGGGCGTCCTGGGTCTGAACATCACCAAGCGCACCGGCAAGGTGATGGGCATCCTCCAGGTGAACGAAGACGACGAGGTCATCCTGGTCACCGACGGCGGCAAACTCCTGCGCCTGGCGGCCCGCGGCATTTCCCTCATCGGCCGGGTCACCCAGGGCGTCAAACTGATGGATGCGGAAGCCGAAGAACGGGTGGTGAGCCTAGCCAAGGTGGCGGAACGAACCGACCTCGGCGACGGCGAGTCCGAGCCCGAGCCCGAACCCGAGGCGGACCTTGGATTCTCCGGAAGCTAAACCCGTGACCGTTATCGGGGCCGGCAGCTGGGGCACCACCCTGGCCCAACTCCTGGGGGACAAGGGAGTCGGCGTCCGCCTCTGGGTCCGGGAGGCCCAGGTCTTGGAGGATTTGCGCCGGGACCGCATCAATCACACCTTTTTGCCTGAGGTCCGGCTCTCCTCCCGCATCAGCTATACCCAGGAATTCGGCGCGGCCCTGGAAGACGCCGGGGTAGTCATCATGGCGGTGCCCTCCCATGTCTTCCGGCAGACGCTGCGCGCCTTAAAACCCCACTGGCCCCAAGGGGGCGCCCTGCTGAGCGCCACCAAGGGCATGGAGATCGACTCCCAGTTGACCATGGACGGCGTGACCCGGGAAGAGCTGGGCGCGGCCGTGCCCTACGCGGTGCTGGCGGGGCCCAGCTTCGCCCGGGAAGTGATCCAGAAGCAGCCCACCGCGGTGACCGTGGCCTCCCGCTGGCGGGACCTGGCCCAGCGGGTGCAAAAACTTCTCTCCGCCCCCTACTTCCGGGTTTATACCTCTCACGATGTCACCGGCGCCGAGTTGGGCGGAGCCCTGAAAAACATCTTCGCCATCGGCACCGGGATCCTTGCGGGTATGGGCCTGGGAGACAACCCCCGGGCCGCCCTCATTACCCGGGGGCTGGCCGAGATGACCCGCCTGGGAATCCGTCTGGGGGCCAACCCCCTGACCCTCACCGGCCTGGCGGGCCTGGGAGACCTCATCGTCACCTGCACCGGCCCCCAGAGCCGCAACTTCCAGGTGGGGCTCAGGTTGGGCCAGGGAGAGAGCCTCCCCCAGATCCTGGAAAACATGGCCATGGTGGCCGAGGGGGTGAAGACCTCCCAGGCCGTTCACTTCCTGGCAGAGCGCCTGGGGGTGGACATGCCCATCGTCACCGCGGTCTACAAGATTCTCTACGAAGGCCTGGCCCCCCGGGACGCCATCAAAAAATTAATGTCCCGGCAGCTCAAAGACGAACTGGAGGCCATGACCGAGACCTGGTGAGGGCCGGTAGCCTGGGCCCCGCCCCCATTGCTGACCGGGGCCCCATGGGGACCTGTCAATTGCCTCTCTTCTTGGCAGGTAACATGGTCGAGACTAACCTGCCAAGGTGCGGCAGGAAGCGAAAAACCGCAGTCGAAAAACTCACAAAGGCGACGCCCCCTATGCCCTATGAAAAGTTCGACACCAGCATCCCTTCCCTGGGAGAGCCCAAGGTGGACTCTCCTATCCGTCAATATCCCTTGATCACCCGGGATGGCCAGGTAAAAAATAAATCCTTTGTTCATGATACAGATCGCATCCTGGTCTATGATACCCAGGCATATCTGGAAGGACTGGCCCCGGACGAGGACCTGCTTTACTTTGAGCAGGCCGGACCCAGGGCCAAGATTTACTTTGACTCATCCAAAGTCCACTGCGCCATTGCCACTTGCGGCGGTTTGTGTCCGGGAACCAACGATGTCATCCGGGCCATCGTCTTGGAACTGCACCACCTTTATGGAGTGCGCCATATCTATGGGGTTCGTTACGGGTTTCAGGGTTTTATCCCCAAATACGGACACACCTTGATGCAACTTGTGCCTGAAGCGGTGGCCAATATTCACACCTTTGGCGGCACCATCCTCTCCTCTTCCAGGGGCCCCCAAGACGTCGGGGAGATCGTGGACGCCCTGGACCGCTTAAATATCCAGATCCTCTTCCTCATTGGCGGAGATGGCACCTTAAGGGCCGCCAGCCTGATATGGGAGGAAATCTCCCGCCGGGGATTACGCATCAGCGTCATCGTCATTCCCAAGACCATTGACAATGACATTGCCCTGGTGAGCCGCTCCTTTGGCTTCGATACCGCGGTGGAAGTGGCCACCGAAGCCATCCGCGCCGCGCACACCGAGGCCCTGGGAGCTCCCAACGGCATCGGCCTGGTGAAGCTGATGGGGCGTTATTCCGGGTTCATCGCGGCCAACGCTTCCCTGGCCATGCGGGACGTAAATTTTGTCCTGATACCGGAGTCCGATTTTGATATCGACGGCGAGCAGGGCGTGCTGGTCAATCTCGAGGTCCGCCTCAAGGATCGCGCCCATGCCGTCATCCTGGTGGCCGAAGGCGCCGGGCAGAAATACTTCCGGGAGGAAGAGCTACCCCGAGATCCCTCGGGCAACATCAAGCCCGGCGACATCGGCTTGCTGCTGCAGGAGAAGATCAAGGAATACTTTGAAAAGCTCAAAATGGAGATAAATCTTAAGTACATCGATCCCAGCTACTTGATCCGCAGCATGCCGGCCAACTATAATGACCGCATCTACTGTGGCTTTCTGGGACAGAATGCGGCTCACGCCGGCATGGCCGGGAAGTCGGCCTTGCTCATCAGCCGTTGGCGCAGCCATTACGTCCACATTCCCATCCAGGCGGCGGTGGGCAGGCTCCGGCAGGTGGAACTCGATTCCCCCTTGTGGCGCAGCGTCCTGGAATCCACCGGCCAGCCGCCGTTGAAGAATTTGTGAGGGTAGCTGTCAGCTTGCAGCTGATACAAGCTGATACAAGATAAAATCTTTTGGTGGGGCGGGCCTCCGTGCCCGCCAACCTTATATGCTCTGGCGTAAAAACCATTATTTTTCTCGTTCCCAAGCGCCGCTTGGGCACCTCAAACAATATGGTAATGACCTTAGAACCTAAACTACCCGTGTTCCAATGCCGCCAGTGCGGCGACTGCTGCGCCGGCCGGGGCGGCATCTTTGTCAAGCCCCGGGAAGTGGAGGAGATGGCGGCGCTGCTGGGTCTGCCGGTGGCGGATTTCCGCCGCCGCTACCTGGAGGCCTCGGAGATGGGCCCCCGCCTGGCCACGGAAAATGGCGTCTGCGTCTTCCTGCTGGACGGCAACCGCTGCCGGGTGCACCCGGTGAAGCCCTTCATCTGCCGCCAGTGGCCCTTCCTGCCGGCCCTGCTGGTGGACCCGGAGGAATTGGAACAGGCCAAGGGGGCCTGCCCCGGCATCAACCCGGACTGCAGCCACGAAGACTTTGTGGAGGAGGCGTCGAGCCTGGCTAAGGATGCCTAGGGCGTGATTTACTCAGGGGCGTGATTTATCTAGCCCTTAAGGGCGCAATGAATTGCGCCCCTACCGGAAAACTGTAAGTTTTTGTAGGGTGCGTTTTACGCACCAATTTAATGGTTTGCATAACCGAAATACAATTTATGGTGCGTGAAACGCACCCTACTGGCCTGGGCTTTCGCAGGCTGAAAGCCTGCGGCTACGGAAGCCATGGTGGGCCGTGCCCACCCAACACAACTACATAACTGCGGAGCAATAAACTTCTCATGCGGAAGAACTCCCTTAAGATTTGGCTGGCCTTATTGTTAATGGCCCTTCTCCTGGGAGCGTCCCTGGCGGCCGCCAGGGAAGACGCGCCCGACCCGGCCGCCGAACTCTTCCAGCAAGGCGTGGCCGCCCTGGCCCAGGGCCAAACCGCCCAGGCGGTGGACAAATTCACCCAGGCCCTGAAGCTCGACCCGGACCTGGTGGAGGCCTACATCAACCGCGGCATCGCCCAGCTCAAGCTGGAGCAGTACGCCGACGCGGTGGGCGACTTCGACAAGGCCCTGGAACTGGACCCCAAATCCCCGGAGGCCTACTACAACCGGGCCCTGGCCTACAGCCGTTCCGGCCTCTTTGACAAGGCCCTGGAAGATTACACCCGGGCCCTGAAGTACGCCCCCCAGGACTGGCAGACCTATTACAACCGCGGCAACGCCTACCTGGATCTCGGTAAGGCCCAGGAGGCCCTGCAGGACTACAACCGGGCCCTGAAGCTCCATCCCCGGACCCCGGAAGTCCTGCACAACCGCAGCCTGGCCTACCTGCACCTGGGGAAGGCGTCCCAGGCCCTGGAGGATGCCCAGGCCGTCCAGGCCCTCAACCCCAACTTCGCCCGGGCCTATTTCAGCCAGGCCCAGGCCCTGGAAAAGCTGGGCCGGAAATATGAAGCCCTGGCCGCCTACCGCCAGTTTCTGAAAACCGCCAACCCCGAGACCGACGCCGCCCTGCTCAAGCAGGCGTTGGAACGGCTAAAAACGTTGGAAGGGAAATAAAATCAGTTGCCCGCGGCCAGGGGTCAGTTGCCGGAAAACAAAACCGGACCCCTTCCAACTGGCTACTGACTACTAACTACTATGACCTACTACCTCACCACGCCCATTTATTACGTCAACGCCGAGCCCCACCTGGGCCACGCTTACACCACGGTGGTGGCTGACGCCCTGGCCCGCTTCCACCGCCTCATGGGGACGGAAACCCGCTTCCAAACCGGCACCGACGAGCACGGCGAAAAGGTCCTGGAGGCCGCCGCGGCCGCGGGCCTGCCGGTTACGGCCTTCGTGGACCGCATCAGCGGCCTCTTCCGCCAGACCTGGGACGAACTGGACATCAGCTACGATAACTACATCCGCACCACCCAGCCCCAGCACGTCCGGGTGGTGCAGGAGGTTTTGAGCCGGGTCCACGACGCCGGCGACATCTACTTCGGGGAATACGGCGGCCTCTATTGCTACGGCTGCGAGGCCTTCTACCTGGAGCGGGACCTGGCCGACGGCCTCTGCCCGGACCACCGGGTCCAACCCACCTTCATCAAGGAAGA
>DASWLF010000367.1:0-4287 GCA_036396255.1 Desulfobaccales bacterium | reverse complement strand
GTCCGCCCCTACAAATGGCTGAGAGTAAGTTAGGTATTTTCATATAAAAGTGAAGGATCTCAACTCGTTAAAAATACGAGATTCTTCGCTTTGCTCAGAATGACATTGCATGGCACGGTTGAAATTTTGAAATAGCCTCTAGTAAAAGTAGGAGAGGCCTGGCCCCTCAGAAATTATGCCTGGCGCTGCGCCCCAAGATTTTTCTCGTTCCCAAGCTCCTGCTTGGGAACGCAAATTTTATCCCAAGCTCTGCTTGGGGACATCTTTATATTACGCCCAACCTGCTGAAATTATGCAATTTCTTTCGCCAAGCGGGAGCTTGGCAGATATAGTGGTTCCCAAGCAGGAGCTTGGGAACCAGGATGCAGTAAGTCATGAAATTGTTATTATCTATCTTAGGATAACACCCTCAAAGTAGGGTGGGCCTGGCCCCTCAGAAATTATGCCTGGCGCTGCGCCCCAAGATTTTAAGAGATTATTGGTTGCCAGATGAGCAATGAGCCCACCGGCAAGAACTGGCTGGAGCGCCACCCCAAAAAGGTGTTATTTTTATTGATCTTTCTGGTGGTGGGCAGCCTGGCTTTTCTGACCGAAAAGATTCTGGCCCTAAAGGCCGGGGGCCTCAGACACCCCGGCGCCGCCAAGAGATACATCAAGCTGCGGGAATTCGAGCCCCTCTACGCCGACATCCTGATACCCGGCCAGGAAGCCCTGCGGATTTCCGACAGCCTGGTATCAAAGGGGTACGTGCTCCGCATCGATGAGAACGGCTTCATCATGCCCTCCAGGGTGCATGACGCCCCGGATCTGAGCCTGGCTTTTCTGGGTGGCTCCACCACTGAATGCGTCTACGTGGGCGAAGAGAACCGGTTTCCTTACCTGGCCGGCCGGCTCCTGGAGAAAATGACGAGCTTGAAGGTGAATTCCTACAACGCGGCCAAAAGCGGCAACAATTCCCTGCACTCCCTCAACATCTTGCTGAACAAGATTGTCCCTCTCCGGCCCCAGATCGTGGTGATGATGCACAACATCAACGACCTGAGCATCCTCCTCTATGAGAAGACCTATTGGAACCAGCACCCGTCCAGGTCGCCCATCCTCGAAAAAAAGCTTTCCTTCAAAACGGTCCTGAAAAATCTGGAAGACACGGCCCACATGATCCGGGACCTGACTTTCCCAAATTTATCCAGTGAATTGCGCCGGTTGTTTCATTTCCGTTTCGGAGCCCCGGCCGATGAATTTAAGGAGGTCCGGGGGCAGAAAGTCTCCATGGACCAACGCTATCTCGTGGCCGAATTCAGCCTGAACCTCCAGACCTTCATTAACCTTTGCCGGGCCCGGGGCATAACTCCGGTCTTGATGACCCAGCCCAGCCGCCTGACCGAGAGTCCCGATGCGCTCATCGCCCGATTGATGAAAACTATGGAAAAGGAGCAAGGAATAACCTATAACCAATTCAAAGAGGCCTTTGATTTGTTTAACGACGCCATCAGGGAGTTGGGGGCCAGGAACCGGGTGTTGGTAATCGATTTGGCCCAAAAAATCCCTGCCACCAGGGAGAACCTCTGCGATGTGGCCCATTTCAACGATACGGGGTCGAGGTTGGTGGCCCGCACTATTGCCGAGGCGCTGAGCCCGGTGGCGATTTCGGTGACCAAACCGCCGGGGCCCGTAAAATAAAGGCGAAGATGCGCATGCCCCTGGGATTTGCCGCCATCACCGAAAAGTACCCGGTCATCGCCTTTGTGGGCCTGGGGGCCAATCTGGGGGACCCGCCGCGGCAACTGGCGGCAGCCCTGGCCTTGCTCAAGGCCGTGGACGAAGTGGACCTGCTCCGGGTTTCGGCCTTCTATGAGAATCCGCCCCTGGGGCCGGAGGACCAGCCGTGGTATGTCAACGCGGTGGCCAAGATTCGCACCCGGCTGGCGCCCGAGGACCTGTTCAGGGCCCTTAAACAGATTGAAAATGCCTTGGGAAGGACCCGGAGAGAGCGCTGGGGGCCCCGGATCATCGACCTGGACTTGTTATTGTACGACGGCGAGATTTTCTCTACCCCGGAGCTGACCGTGCCCCACCCGGAGATGCACCGGCGGGCCTTTGTGCTGGCCCCCCTGGCGGAGATCGCCCCCGAGGCCTGGCACCCGGTGCTCAAGCGCCACGCCGCGGAACTGCTGGCGGAGTTGGAGCCGGGCCACCTCAAGGGGTTGCGCCGCATCGCTGGACTTGAGGAAAAAGTTTAATGTCCCGTTTACTTGCAGGCCTGATTATTGGATATCTGGTATATTGGGTGGTCAAAAAGGTGGCCAAATCCCTGGGCCTGTGGCCCCAGGCGCCCCCCTCCGGGGAGCTGCGGCAGCCGGATGTCCTGGTGCAGGACCCCGTGTGCCGGACTTTCATCCCCCGGAAAGAAGCCCTGAAGGTCGAAAAAGACGGCAAGGTCTATTTTTTCTGCTCCGAAGGCTGTTTGAAACGCTTCCAACGTGGTGCCAGCAGTTGACTTATGATATAAGAAGAGGTCATTATGAAATTTTTCATCGACACCGCCAATCTGGATGAGATTCGGGAGGCGCACAAATTAGGCCTGGTGGACGGCGTCACCACCAACCCCAGCCTGTGCGCCAAGGTTGGGATCAAGACCGACCAACAATTTAACAAACTTATCCGGCAAATTTGTGAACTGGTCCAGGGACCGGTAAGCGCCGAGGTGACGGCCACCGACGAAGCGGGCATGCTGACCCAGGCCCGGCACCTGGCCAAGATCCACGAATGGGTGGCGGTGAAGATCCCCATGACCGCGGACGGCCTGAAGGCCACTCGCATCCTGGCGGCGGAAGGCATCAGGGTCAACGTCACCTTGATCTTTCAGCCCATCCAGGCCTTGCTGGCGGCGAAAGCCGGGGCCGCATATGCGAGCCCCTTCATCGGCCGCCTGGACGACATCAACCATCGCGGCATGGAGATCGTGGAGCAGATTGTCACCATCTTCGAGAATTACGGGTTTGATACCGAAATCATCGTGGCCTCGGTGCGCCACCCCCTGCACGTGCTGGAGGGCGCCCTGGCGGGCGCCGATATCGCCACCATTCCCTACGGGGTGATGTTGCAGCTTATGCGCCATCCCTTGACGGACGTGGGTTTGCAGAAGTTTCTGGAGGACTGGGAGCGCGCCCGTAAGTCTTGAGATGGACCAACCTGAAACCAACTTCCGGAGCACCCCAAATTTGCTCACCGGCGCCCGCATCGCCGCGGTGCCGGTGGTGGTGTTGCTGTTGCTTTTTCAGGGGCCCGTGGCCTCCTTTATGGGGGCCGTCCTGTTCTTGCTGGCCGGAGCCACCGATTTCCTGGACGGCTTCCTGGCCCGGCGCCAGCGGTTGGTAAGCCGCTTCGGCAAGTTTATGGACCCTCTGGCCGACAAGCTGCTGGTGTCGGCGGCCCTCATCATGCTCATCCCTCTGGGAAGGGTGCCGGCGTGGATGGCCTTTGTCATCGTGGGGCGGGAGTTGGCGGTGACGGGCTTGCGGGGCCTGGCAGCCATCGAGGGCCTCATGCTGGCCCCGGACCGCTGGGGCAAAGCCAAGACGCTGTTGCAGATGGCGGCTCTCACCGCCCTGATTTTACATTACCCTTATTTTGCGGTGGATTTTCAACAAGTGGGCATGGGCCTGCTGTGGCTGGCCCTCATCATCACCCTGACTTCCGGGGTGGGTTATTTCCTGGCTTTTTTCCGGCAATTTCCCGAGAGCCGCCAGCCTTGACAAATGCGCCATCCTGAGACAAATTTATAAAGCTATCCTATTCGGAGGAAAAAATTGGCCAGACATCTATCCGCCCTGAAGCGGGCCAGGCAGAATGAAAAGCGGCGGCTGCGCAACCAGAGCCGCAAGACCAGAGTGAAGCACGCGGTGCGCGACGTGCGCCAGGCCGTGGCCCAGAATAAACCGGAGGAGGCCCAGGCCGCATTGCAAAAGGCCATTCCGGTGATCGCCCGGGTGGCCGGCAAAGGCACCCTGCACTGGCGCACCGCGGCCCGCAAGATTTCCCGCCTCACCCGGCAAGTCAAAGCCCTGCAAGGTTAGGATGAAATCTTTTGGGGAAGGGATTGTAAGTGGGCCGTCGGCCCACTTACAATCCCTTCCCCAAACCCCATCCCCCAACCCCCATAAGTGTAATTTTTCGGGCCTGGAAGTCGGGGCGTAAGCCCCACCTTCCAGGCCCTTATTCGCGGGTTGGGAGGGGGGTGTGGGGGGCGGGCAGGGAGCGCTTACGAAAAACTCCCTGGCCCTACCC
>DASWLF010000366.1:0-5798 GCA_036396255.1 Desulfobaccales bacterium | reverse complement strand
GCTGCTACCGACTTATTTAGTGAAAACAGATAGTTGAGATATGGCGTCCCCACGGGGATTTGAACCCCGGTCGCCGGCGTGAAAGGCCGGTGTCCTGGACCAGACTAGACGATGGGGACGCAACCGGTGGTGGGCCGTGTTGGATTCGAACCAACGACTCTCTGCTTAAAAGGCAGATACTCTACCAACTGAGTTAACGGCCCTATCCGGATATTATTACCCCCTGGGGTAAAGCTTGTCAAGGGATCGGTACCGCGGAAGGGACAGAAGCCGGCCAGGATAGGGAAATTTCTCCCGGCGGCCGCGGACTGCAACCCTGCGTTTAGCAACAGCAAAGGTAAGACCCCGGCCGCCGGGACCCTTGTCGGCGAGCCTCAAGCCGGCTTATCTGCAAGGGGACTCTGCCTCGAGTCGCCGCAATTCCCGGGTGGTTTCCTTCAGGAGGATCTGGTGGACCCTGGCCGGCGGCAGGGTGGCGTTTAGCTGGCGGATGTGGGGCCCTTGGAGGCCGGCATAAATGGCGGCCACCTGCTGCAAGTAAACCGGGGATTCGCTCACCTGCAGGCCGCCCCGGCCCTTGCGGGCCAGGCGCTTCATGGCTTGGGGCACGGGCAGGTTGAGGACGAACACCAGGGCGGGGCGGGGGGCGAAGGATTCGTTCAAGGCCAGAATCTGGTCCGGGTCCAGTCCCAGGGCTCCCTGGTAAGCCACCGAGGAATAGTAATAGCGGTCGCTGATGACGATTTTCCCCGCCTCCAGGGCCGGTCCGACGAGCCGCGCCACGTGCTCCCGGCGGTCCGCCACGAAGAGTTGCAGCTCCTCCTGGGGGCTGAGATGACGGCTGGGGCCCTGCAGATAGCGGCGCAGCTTCTGCCCGGTTCTGCCGTTGGTGGGCTCCCTGGTCAGGACCACCGCCCGGCCGAGTCTTTGCAAAGTAGCGGCCAATAGCTCCGCCTGGGTGGATTTACCGGAGCCGTCGATGCCTTCCAGAGCGATGAGCAGGCCCCGCATCATCCCTGGACCCCGCTACCAGACCTCGGGGAAGGCCACGTTGTCGTAAAGGTATTCCATCTTCTCCTTGTGATTGAGCTCCACCTGGGCCATTTTTTCCAGAAAGGCCCCGATCTCCCCCGGAGGCTGCAGGGCTGCCAGGGTCTGGTAAAACTTGTAGGCCCCTTCTTCCCGCTTCATGGCGATGACCAGGGCCTCCTTGGGGGACATGTCCTCCCGGAACTCGGGAGCCTTCAGGAGTTCGGCCAGATGCACGTTCTGGGCCTGGCCGGCCAGCTTGCACCCCTGGGGCGTCATGCAGCTCTGGAGAAAGTGTTTGTGCTCCAGTTCCTCCTGGGCCAGGTATTGAAAGGTTTCCCTGGTTTCCTGATGGGTCACCAGATTGGCCATGCGGAGATAAAACTCGTGGGACAACTCTTCCTGGGCAATGGCGCTCTTGACAATGATTTCCAGTTCAACATTCATGGCGGCTTCCTTCTATAAGTGAGATGTAGCGGTTTAGATGAAAATACAGCTATCAGCGGTCAGCTTTCCGCTCTCAGCCAAAAAAGTCTGGGGCCAGGCGGCCAAAGTGTAGGGTGGGCACGGCTCACCATACTCTCATTCGAGAACCGCCGGTAGGGCCTCGGTGCCCGCCATCCTTAATTTTTCTTCCTTCTTCGTGCCCCAGCGCTCCAGGCTGTTTGTCCGGAGCTTCGCGGCTGCCAGGGGCTTAGCATAACCCCAAGCAGCTATAAAGCGCAAGTCCCCGCCACCGCCAACCCCGTTTCAGGAGCTGGCGATCAAAACCGGGGCCCAGGCGGGCCGGCGGACCGGTGGGACTTCAGGCTTTCTCCGCCTTGATCTCGATGGCCTTGGGTTTGACTTCTTCCTTCTTGGGGCAGGTAACGGTCAGGACCCCTTTCTCGTACTTGGCGTCGATCTTGTCCACGTCCACCGCGGCGGGCAGCGTCAGGGAGCGGGAAAAGGAGCCATAGCTCCGCTCCACCAGGTGGTAGTTTTCCTTGGTCTCCTCGCGCTCCGACTTTTTCTCGCCCTTGATGGTGAGGACCTCGCCGGCCAGGGTGATGTTGATATTCTTGGGGTCGATGCCGGGCACTTCCGCCTTCACCACCACCTTGTCGGCGGTTTCCGAGACATCCACCGCGGGAGCCCATTCCCCCTCCCAGGGTCGCAGGCCCCATCTTCTGGGCCCGAAGAAGTCCTCCCACAGACGGTCCATTTCCCGGCGCAGCCGGGACACCTCCCCAAACGGTTCCCACTTCACCAGATCCTTAGGCATACGATCCCCCTAGAACGACTGTTAACTTATAGTCACTAGATAGGAATCCATCCCGGGGCTGTCAACGTTTGGCGCCAGGTAAAAATGTCCGGATAATATACTTGAATTTATAAGATATTAATGGTAAAAAAATTAAGATGCTTTCAGGTTGCCTCCAAACGCGAGCTCCGGGAATATTCGGCTCAAGCCTCCTTCAGACAAGGAGGTTTTTTTTTGCGCCGCCGGGGTGAAATTGTGGCTGTAACCCTGAGGAAGACCTGGGTTCTCCCTGATGCCCGGTGGCAGCAATTAATCTCTGTCAGGGCAATGATGGCGTGAGTCCGCTGCCGCCAAGGGAGGGAGGATTACCTGCAAGAGCATAGGGCGACCATGGTTACCTCAAGGGCCAACGGGTCTAAGTTCTTCAGTCATGCGGGGCTGCTTTTAGGCGGCCCCATAATCCAGATACCCCCAAACCGGTAATCCGGCCCGGGGGGATGGCTGACTGGCTAGCGGTGGCAACTGCCTGAAATCGTAGCTCAGGGATCGCGGACTGCAGCTGAGAAAGGACCAGATTATGGAATTCCGGCGGAAGGATTTGTTGGGCATTGCCGATTTGGCTCCTGAGGAGATCCGGCTTATCCTGGATACCGCCGCCTCCCTCAAAGAGATCTCGGCCAGGCCCATCAAAAAGGTCCCCACTCTCCGAGGCAAGACGGTGGTGACCGTGTTTTACGAACCCAGCACCCGGACCCGCATGTCCTTTGAGATTGCGGCCAAGAGGTTAAGCGCCGACACGCTCAACCTGACGGTGGCGGCCTCCAGCGCGGTGAAGGGGGAGACCCTGTCGGATACGGCCCACAACCTGGAGGCCATGCAGCCGGACCTCCTGGTCATCCGCCACCCGGCCAGCGGCGCCCCTCACTACCTGGCCAGCCGCCTGAAATGCGGGGTCATCAATGCGGGCGACGGCCTCCACGAGCATCCCACCCAGGCCTTGCTGGACCTCCTCACAGTGCAGGAAGCCAAGGGGACCCTGGCCGGCCTCAAGGTGGCCATCATCGGGGACATCGCCCACTCCCGGGTGGCTCGCTCCGACATCCAGGCCTTCATCAAGATGGGCTCGAAGGTGACGGTGGCGGGCCCCGCCACCATGCTGCCGCCGTATCTGGACTCCCTGGGGGCGGAGGTCACTTGCTCCCTGGAGGAGGCGGTGGCCGGGGCGGATGTCATCATGATGCTCCGGCTGCAACTGGAGCGCATGAACCAGATGTATCTCTCCACCCTGCGGGAATACAGCAACCACTTCGGCCTGGCCCTGCGGCACCTGGCCCTGGCCCAAGACGACGTCATCATCATGCATCCGGGGCCCCTGAATCGCGGGGTGGAGATCTCGCCGGAGGTGGCCGACGGCAAACACTCCGTCATCCTGGAGCAGGTGACCAACGGGGTGGCGGTGCGCATGGCCTTGCTATACCTCTTGATTGGAGGGGAAAAAGGGTGAGCTTGCTGATTAAGGGCGGACTGGTGGTGGACCCGGCGCAGGGCCTGGAGGAAATCAGGGACCTGCTCATCCAAGGGGACAAGATCGCAGCCCTGGAGCCCCCGGGAACCATCCCCG
This sequence comes from Desulfobaccales bacterium, assembly GCA_036396255.1. GTDB lineage: Bacteria > Desulfobacterota > Desulfobaccia > Desulfobaccales > 0-14-0-80-60-11 > DASWLF01. The sequence goes on along the minus strand of DASWLF010000366.1, from coordinate 1,905 downwards.
GCCAGGGGCGCCGGGTGGTGGAGGCCAAAGGCTTGGTGGTGGCCCCGGGCCTCATCGACATGCACGTCCACCTGCGGGAGCCCGGGGAGGAGTACAAGGAGACCATCCTCACCGGGACCAGGGCCGCGGTGCAGGGCGGCTTCACCGCGGTGGCGGCCATGCCCAACACCCGGCCGGTGAACGACACCGCCTCGGTGACCCGCTATATCCTGGAGCAGGCCAAGGCCGCGGGCCTGGCCCGGGTCTACCCGGTGGGAGCCATCTCCATGGGCTCGGCGGGCCGGAACCTGAGCGAATACGGCGACCAGAAGGCCGCGGGCGCGGTGGCCCTCTCCGACGACGGCCACCCGGTGACCAACCCCATGCTCATGCGCCGGGCCCTGGAGTACGCCCGCACCTTCGGGCTTCTCATCATCTCTCATTGCGAGGACCTGGACCTCCGGGGTGACGGGGCGATGCACGAAGGCCGGGTCTCCCTGGAATTGGGACTCCAAGGCATCCCCGCCGCGGTGGAAGAGATTATGGTCTTCCGGGACCTGGCCCTGATCCAGCTCACCGGGGGGCGCCTCCATCTGGCCCACGTCAGCGCCTTCGGCAGCGTCGCCCTGATCCGCCAGGCCAAGGCGGCGGGCCTGACGGTGACCGCGGAGACCGCGCCCCATTACTTCCACCTGACGGAGGAGGCGGTCAAGGGCTACGACACCAACGCCAAGGTGAACCCGCCGCTCAGGACCGCGGCGGACGTGGCCGCCATCCGGGAGGGCCTCAAGGACGGCACCCTGGACGCCATCGCCTGCGACCACGCCCCCCACACCACCCTGGAAAAGGACCTGGAGTTTGAGGCCGCGGCCTTCGGCCTCATCGGCCTGGAAACCTCCCTGGGACTCAGCCTGAAGCTGGTGCACGACGGCGTCCTGACCCTGACCCAACTGGTGGCCAAAATGAGCACCAACCCGGCCCGCATCCTGGGAGTCCCCGGCGGCACCCTAAGCGTGGGCGCGCCGGCGGACGTCACGATTATCGACCTGAACCGGGAGTGGGTGGTGGACGTGAACACCTTCGCCTCCAAAAGCCGCAACTGCCCCTTTAACGGCTGGACCTTGAAAGGCAAGGCGGTAATGACTATCGTGGGGGGAAAGGTGGTTTGGCAGGGATAATGTAGGGCGGGCACTGCCCGCCACTCGTCTTAATGGTGGGCCGTGCCTACCCTACATGTCTGTAATTAGTCTTTTGTAGGGTGCGTTCCACGCACCATTGGAACATATGAATTTCCGGCTCTGAAGGTGGCGCGTAAGACGCGCCCGACCACCAGGTTAAGATGGACGAATCCAGAGCTCGCATGGTACGTACAGAACTCTTTAAAGTCATTAAGAACCAGATGAGGGAGGGCAATCCGCCGGAAACCAAGGAAACCTACAGCAGGCTCAGGGCTGAAGGCCATTCCCAAAAAGAAACCATGAAAATGCTTGCCTCCGTTCTCCTTTGTGAATTGAATGAGATGGTCAAGGAAAACCGCCTTTATAATGAAGCGACTTATATCAAAGCATTAAAGGCCTTACCTCGGTTGCCCTGGGAAGAGCAGAATGATCCTTCTTGATGTATCGCCGGAAATAAAACTAACCGCATCCTTTAAACCCCCTCTCCCCTGCGAGGGGAGAGGGCCGGGGTGAGGGGTGGCAATGACCCGACAGGCCGCCAGGGCCTTGCGAAAGCGGATGACCGATGCCGAAAGGCTGCTGTGGCGTCATCTGCGGAATCGGGAACTGGGCGGCTGGAAATTCAAGCGGCAATATCCGGTGGGACCCTATATCGTCGATTTTATCTGCGTAGATAAAAATGTTGTTATCGAAGTTGATGGCGCACAACACGCCGAGAACGAGGATTCGGACCTGCACCGTTCCGCAT
>DASWLF010000365.1:0-1906 GCA_036396255.1 Desulfobaccales bacterium | reverse complement strand
CGCTGCGTCGGCATCGCCGACCGGCACGGCATCATCCGTCATGCCAGCCCTGTCTGCCAAAAGATTTACGATCTGACTCCCCAGGAGATTGTCGGCCGGCATTTTCGGGAGCTCTATGCCGAATCGGAGGCCCTGAACCGGATGCTGGCCCGTTCCCGCCTTGACGGCCGGGCGGACCGCTGGCCCCTCCAGGCCCGGCGGCGGGATGGCGGCACGGTGCCGGTGGAAGTGACCCTGGTGCGCGTCCACGACGGGGCCTCCCGCCTTCTGGGCAGCCTGGCCTTGATTCAGGACGCCCGCCAGCCCCAGGATCTGGTGCGCCAACTGCAGCAGCAGGAACTGACCCTGGTGGGCCTCAACCGCAGCCTGGAGCTGGCCAACCTGGAGCTGATGCAGGCCAACCGCCTGAAGAGTGAATTTCTGGCCAACACCTCCCATGAACTGCGCACCCCCTTGAATGCCATCCTGGGATTCCTGCGCCTGGTGCTGGACGACATGTGCGACAGTCCCCAGGAGAAGCAAGAGTTTCTGCAAAACGCCTATGACAGCGCCGGTAACCTGCTCACCCTCATCAACGAGTTGCTGGACGGCGCCAAGATCGAGGCCGGCAAGCTGGACCTCACCCTGACGGCAGTCAACATTGCCTCGGTGTTCGCCGAAGTGGAAAAGTTGACCCGGGTGCAGGCGGCCCAGAAGAAGTTGCGCCTTACTTTTGGGACGCCGCCTTCCGGGGCGTCGGTGCGGGCCGACCCGGGCAAATTGCAGCAGGTCCTCCTCAATCTGGTGGCCAACGCCCTGAAGTTCACCCACCAGGGGGAAGTGCGGGTGCGGGCCAGGTCTTTCCCCGCCAAGGGCCACGTCCGTTTCGAAGTCCGGGACACCGGCATCGGCATCCCCCGGGAGACCCAGCACGATCTGTTCCAGAAATTTGTCCAGGGGAACGGCTCCTCCACCCGCCAGTATGGCGGCACCGGCCTGGGGCTGGCCCTTTGCAAAAATCTGGTGCAGTTCATGGGCGGCCAGATCTGGCTCACCAGCCCGGGCCCGGGCCAGGGCACCACGGTAGCCTTCACCCTGCCCCTGGTCTCCCCCAAACCCCTGTACTGGCGCCGGACGGAAGACCGGGAGCGCGGCTTGCAAGTCCTGGGCGAAGGCCCCGGCCCCCTGGTGCTGGTAGTGGAGGACGAGCCCAGGATCGTCGAGGTGATGACCCGCACCCTGAACAAGCAGGGTTACCGCACCGCTTTTGCGGTAACCGCGGACGACGGCCTGGAAGGAGCCAGGCGCCTGAAGCCGGACCTCATCACCATCGACATGGGCCTGCCGGTGCGGCCCCGGGCGGCCCTGCAAAGCGGCCTGGACCTGTACCTGGCCCTGCAGCAGAACCATGAGACCGACGGGATTCCGGTCATCATGGTCACCGGTCATGAGCCGGCGCTGACCCAGAATTTGCGGGAGCTTCCCCCCACCTTGATCAAACCTTTCCGGGCCCGGGAACTCCTGGATAAAGTGGCCAGCCACCTGGACGCCAGGTCTCAAAGGGATCTTTGAGGGAAGGGATTGTAAGCGGCCGTCGGCCGCTTACAATCCCTCCCTGGAAAATCATTTGCGTTATCGGAGCCCCCCATGTCGGCTGCGCCCCATCAGGTCCTGGTGGTTGACGACGACCCTGCCTGTCTGAAGATTTTGCGCAAGTTCCTCGAAAAGGACGGCTACCGGGTGACGTGCGCCGGGGACGGCCAGCGCGGCCTGGTCCAGGCCCGGGCCTTAAAGCCGGACCTCATCATCTGCGACTGGATGATGCCGGGCCTGGACGGCCCCCAGGTCTGCCAGGCCGTCAAGGCCGACCCGGACCTCAAGGATACCTTCTTCATTTTCCTCACGGCCCTGGACAAGAGTCATATCC
>DASWLF010000364.1:0-6978 GCA_036396255.1 Desulfobaccales bacterium | reverse complement strand
CCCGGCCGTGTCCCGCACCCCGGGCTTGAAGCCCACCCAGATGGCCCAGTCAAAGTCCCGGGCCAGGGGTGAAAAGCTGGAGACCTGGGTGACGGGATGGGTGAAGATCCCGGTGCGGACGGCTTCCAGTTCCTCCGGGGTCAACTCCAGGTCCAGCATCAGGACCCGGAGGACCCTGACCTGCTCCACCTTGAGGCCGAAGTACTCCCGGGCCCGGCGCCGCACCCCCTCCCCTTCCGCGTCCGTCAGCTCCGGACGCCAGCCGATTTCCAAGCGCACCGCCATAGTTCTCCCTATCTGTGCCTCTCAGAATCTTCTTAAAAATTGTACTATACCCCAACCCGCGCCCGAGAGAAAGACGAAGATTTTGGGACCAGAAAAGATATTTTTTAGCTATCCATAGAAATGAGAAAGGGCAGATAATGACAAGATATGGGTCAGCCAAAACTTCCTTATTAGGAGCTGCATAGTGTGCGGGGGCTTCCAAGAGTTTTTTAATCTCCTCCACCGTTATAATCCAGAACCACAGTTTTTAAACCTGGGGGCGCCCTCCTCTCAGCTTTGGCCTTGGCCCCGCGTCTAACTATCCAGCTTCGGCCTGGCCCGGTATTCCACCAAGGTGGGAACCTTGGAAGACTGCATTTCTGGGATATTTTTTGTCTAAACGCTTGACGATTAATATAGTATATATTAGTTTAATAATCTAAATCGGGGTGTGGGTAAGGAGGATTGGCAAACGGATTGCGATTGCGACATCTGCTCCGAACAATCATGGTGGGACTTGCTCGAGAGTGAGCCTGGTTTATATTGCACCGTATGGTCTTTGGGAACGGTGTTAACCATCTCTGTGGCTATTTTTCTATTAATTCCTGCCCATGGGGGGTAAGGGGAAAAGACTTTCTGCAAAAGGGAGGCAATGACTCGCCAAGCATCGAGTTAACCTCGCCGGGCCATTCGTTTTTTGTTCCCCCCTGCAATTCCAGGCAGAACTAAAGGAGATGTGTCCATTAAAGAGAGTTATTGGGGTTTATGTAATAAATGTCCTCTTGGCAACCTTGATTTTCTGGAAGCCATGGATAAATTAAAAACTGCGTTAGCCAACTCCTGTTATACAGAAACTTGGGGGGATTTTCCCCGGCCTAAGAGGTCCCAAAAACCATTTTTTGACTGCGGTGGCTGAGGCTGCGGCATAATCTAGGGCAATACCACTTTTCTAAGCAAGGGGGGAGCGATGAAAAAAACCATACTTATCCTTGTTGCTTTGGCCCTGGTGGTCCCGACGGCCGCCATGGCCGCCACCGAGTTTTCTCTGGGCGGTTTCATCAAGTTGGAAACCATGTGGGATTCCAGCAACGTCAACAAGGACGTGATCTCCAAGATTTTCCGCGACAACGATCCCCTCAACCGGCACGGCCGCTTCCGGGAAGTAGCCACGTTCACCCGCATTAACTTCACCATCAAGGGTCCCAAGCTCTGGGGTGCGCAGGTCACGGGCTTCATCGAGGCTGACTGGGACGCCACGGGAGGCAACGTGCCGCCCAACGCCGCCGAGTCGGCCGATACCGGCGCCTTCCGCCTGCGCCACGCCATGTTCCGTCTGAACTGGCCTGAAACCCAGTTGCTGATCGGCCAGTACTGGTCCTTCTTATCGGAGTTCTCACCGGAAGTTGCCCAGGACAGCGGTTTTCAATTCCGGGGCGCCTTCTCCCGCCGGTTGGCCCAGATCAGCATAACCCAGAAGTTCCTGGGCGCCTGGACCGCCGGCTTCCTGGTCGGCACTCCCAGGCTGGGGACCTCTCTTGAACCCACCGTGGGCACCGCCAGCCAGGATGAAAGGGCGGAAACCCCCTACCTGGAGGCGAAGCTGCGCTACGAGCAGGACCTCTGGGGCAAAGCCGCTTATTACCGCAAGCCCCAGGCCTTTACCGCCCAGGTGGCGGCGGCCTGGCAGCGGACCAATATCGCGGCGGTGACGCGTCAGGCCGCGACCACCTGGGGTCAAAACTCTTACGGCGATTTTGCCACCTTCGTTACCTCAGATCATATGTATGTGAACCACTGGTCGGTGCAGGGCACCCTGTTCATCCCGGTGATCCCCACGCCCAGCGCCAACCTGGCGGGCACCGCCGCCATCCTGACCCAATGGTCCATCGGCCAAGGGCAGAGCTTCGTGGGGGCGACCTGGGCCACGGATGACGCCTTTTACCAGGTCAGAAATCTGAATCCTAACGGCACCATCTATGACTACGACCGGATTCTCACTCCCAGCCTCACCGGTTGGGTCCAGGCCCAGTACTACTTCACCAACGACTGGTTCCTCACCACGGTTTGGGGCTATATGCGGAAATACGGCCTGGGCTTTGACCGGGTATTCCCCGGCGGCCCCTTCAATTATGCCACCGTTGGCCAGACCGCCCAGGTTAACGGGGGCAACAACGACCTGACCAAGTACTCCAACCAGATCACCACTACCTTGTGGTATCGGCCCATCGAGGCCATCAAGTTCGGCCTGGGCTACACCTATACCCGGGACGTTTACTTCCAGAAGACTGGTTATACTGTAGCCGGCGCCTTTACCGGCAACACCGCGAACTCCTCTCAGTTTAGGGACGTTGGTGAAAACCATCGGCTGGAGTTCGTCGGGATCTACTACTTCTAAACCGAAAACCGGTTGACTAACCAAAGGCACGGGCCATGGTCATCCTCCCTTAAATTTTCTTAATTTTTAGCAGGATAATCATGGGTTCACTTTGTTGGAAGCATTCTCATGCTCCGTGGTGATTTCTGAACATGATAGTTTGTGCTATCTTGACTCCCACAAGACAAATTGAGGAAATTATCCACCATTAAACTCGGGAAGAACGGTGTAACGTTTTGGGGCTGCGGGGGCCAAGCCGCCGCATAATCTCGGCTCAAACCATGATGAGATTTTCGCCCAGGGCCGAGAGACCCCAAATCCAGCACGGCACAGGGAACATATCGGGTAACTGATCGAAAACCTGACTTTTTGTTTTCCACCCAACGGGAGGCATCCATGAAGGCATACGGTCTTGCTAAGGTTATGGTGATGGGTCTTGTAGTCCTGGGCCTGGGGGCATGCGGCGAATCCCCCATCAACGTGGAAGCCCTGAAATCCAAGCCCAAGGAATACGTGGGCTCAGACACCTGCAAGCTGTGTCACCTGGAGCATTACGATTCCTGGAAGATGACCCTGCACAGCCGGATGCTGCAAGACGCCCAGAAGAATAAGGATGCCATTGTCGCCCCCATCGACGATAAGTTGATTCGGGCCGATCTGGCTAAGTCGAAGCTCAAAATCCCGCTGGATCAAGTCTATGTCCCCAAAGAGGCGGACATAAAGTATACCATCGGCAGCCAGTGGAAACAGCGTTACCTGGTGGAAAAAAATGGCAAACTCTACATTCCCCCCATTCAATATAATATTGATACCAACCGCTGGGTGCCTTACGGTGAGGGGGACCCTGATTGGGACAAAAAAGCGCCTTGGATTGTCAGTTGCGGCGGCTGTCACGCCACCGGGGTGAACCTTGAGAAGAACACCTTCGTGGAACCCGGGGTCGCCTGCGAAGCCTGCCACGGCAAGGGTTCCTGGCACGCGGCCCTGCCCAAGACCGCGGTCTTCGAAAAGCGCCAGACCATCATCAACCCGGCCAAGCTCACCATGGGGGTGGAGGTGCAGATCTGCGGCTCCTGCCATACCCGGGGTGAGTCCACCAAAGTGAAGGGAGCCGGCTGGCCGGTGGGTTATGAACCCGGCAAGGCCATCGGCCCCTTTTACAAGGAAACCACCTTTGCCGCCGGCGACGCGAAAATGGTCTACGCCAATGAATTCGCCAAGGGCCACCACCAGCAATATCTGGATTGGAAGCAGTCTCAGCATTTCAAAGAAGGGGTAACCTGCACCTCTTGCCATTACGTCCACCAGATAGGTATCCCCCCCACCCGGTCCCAGACCCAGGCAGCGGGCTCCAAGCAGTGCCTTTCCTGCCACCAGGTAATCAACAACAACCTGGCCCATTCCATTCACTCTTTTTCCAACTGCATCGGCTGCCACATGCCGCGCATCGCCAGCAGTGCCGAATCGGGAGACATCCACAGCCACGTGTTCGTGACCCTGCTGCCCAAGGATACGCTGAAAAACCCGGTAATCCCCAACTCCTGCCAGACCTGCCACAAGCACAAGGGCCAGGATCTGAAGCAGTTGCAGGCGGCATACGACGCCTTGACCGTGCTGCCCAAACCGGTGGGCCAGGTTCAGAAGGTGGAGGTTCCAAAAACGGTTGAGGCAGCCCCGGCCCCCAAGGCAATGGCTCCCAAGGAGGCGCCCAAACAACCGGCCGAGGCCCCTAAAAAGTAAGGAGGCAGCCATGAGGTCACGGAGGCTGCTCCGAGAGGTGCTCCTCCCGGTCGCTCTGGGCCTGCTGGGGATCGCAGTCCTGCTACCGGCGCCGGCCCCGGCCCAGGAGGAGGTCACCACGTCCCTCCGGCGGTACCGGGAACACGAGGCCGCTACCGGCATCTATGAGGAATACGAGGTGAGGCCGCGGCGCGTGCGCCCCCTGGTGGGGGTGCCGGAGGTGCTGCGGCGCACCTCGCCTTATGCCAGCTACAAACCCAGAGCCGCGGCAGAAGCGGGGAAGCGTTCCCGCCTGCTGGACTCCCACGCGGGCCTGGAATTCTATGAACAGCGGCAGTGCCAGGTTTGCCACGTGGAGCAGGCCAATCACAGCCACACCCTGCGGGGCAACGTCACCTGCCGCCACTGCCACGGCGGCGAACCCATCGCCGGGATCAATTACTACTTTTCTCCGCTGAATCCCATTCGCCGCTATGCCCAGGTCTGCGCCAAATGCCATGAAGGGGCCACCGCCTCCTTCGCCACTTTTTTAGTGCACGAACCTCACCCCGGGACCCTCAGCACCAGGAAGACCTTTCCTTCACTTTATTACGCCAACTGGTTCATGTTTGTCCTGATCGTGGGCACCCTGGGATTCTTCGGGACCCATACCCTGGTCTGGGTGGTGAGGGAGATTTTCGTCGGCATTAAACAACGAAAGAAACCGGAATTGGAACCCCACGGAGAACCCGAAGATGAAGGCCCCGGAAAGCCCGAAAATGACTGAGCCGGTGAGAATCCTGCGGTTCAACGTCCTGGACCGGCTCTTTCACCTGGTCATCATGGTCACCTTCCTGATCCAGGCGGCCACCGGCCTGGGCCGGGCCCTTTATCCCACCGCCTGGGGTCGGGGGCTCACCAACTTCTTCGGGGGCTACGCCAGCGCCACGACCATCCACAACCGCGTGGGCATTTTCATGCTCATCGCGTTCGCGGTGCACATCGCCTACATCCTGGCCAAGGTAGAATGGAAAGCCTGGCGTCAAAGCCTGTTCAACCAGGACTCCCTGGTACCCACCCTCCGGGATGTACGGCATTTAGGGCAGAAGATCCGCTGGTTCTTCGGATTGGGGCCGCCGCCGACCTTTGACCGCTGGACCTACTGGGAGAAGTTTGATTACTGGGCGGTATTTTGGGGCTTGCCCATCTTGGGCGTAACCGGCCTCATGCTCATGTTCCCCCTGGGCTTCAGCCACATCATGCCGGGCTGGGTCCTCAATGTGGTCTTGCTGCTCCACCGGGCCGAAGCCCTGCTGGCCATGCTGTACATCTTCATCGTCCATTTTACCATCGGCCATTTCCGCCGGGGCATGTTCCCCATGAACGAATGCATGTTCGCCGGGAGCGTAGAGCTGGAAAAAGAACAGTTGGAAAAGCCGTCCTGGATAGCCCGTTTGGAATATGAGGGTAAATTGGAGGAAGTTATGGTCCCCGGCCCGCCCCGGTGGTATCGAGTTCTCTATTTCGTCTTTGGGTACACGGCCCTGGCCGTCGGCCTCTACCTGCTCTTCAATATCATCCTGTATAGGTCTTACATCGAGTGGCATTAAGGCCGGTGAAATACGCGCCGGGCCGCATTATGCCGGCCGCACGCGAAACTTCTCCACCAGATGGTGGGGGTGGGAGGACATTTTGGCCATCCTAAGGCCCGCCTCCCCCAGGTTTTGCTCCCGGTTGACAAAGTCCACATCAGCCCAGGCCTGCCGGCAAAGCTGTTGATTAATGGCTGCGTAAAGGCCCCGCAACTCCGGGTCTGCCTCTTCCAGGTGGATGACCGCCGTCGCCGCATTCAGCCGCTCCCCGCAGGTAAAGGCCTTCACCCTATCGTTGTTGAAAATCACGCCGCCCTGCACCAAATTGGTCAGAGCCGCGCCGATGGCCGCCCACTCCCCCATAAGGGACAGATCCAGGGAGAAATTCAAGATTTCTGCTATTTATTCGCGCTTTAAGCCCAACAAAGAGTAGTTGATATTTCTTATATCCTCTCGCCCTACCCTTCCTTGGCCAGCACCGCGGCAAAGAAGGCGTCCAGGTCGTGTTCTGCAGGGGAGGTGCGGAAGAAACCCGGGGGCTCGATCAAGGAGCGGGCCGGGGCCGGCAGCCGGCTGGGGTCGGTGGCCAGATGAAATTCCGGGTGGGCCGCCAGGAAGGCCTCGATCACTGCTTCGTTTTCCCCGGGCTCCGAGGTGCAGGTGATGTAGAGCAGCCGGCCGCCGTGCCGCAAGCAGGGCGCGGCCGCCGCCAGCATGGCCAGTTGGCGGGGCGGGAAGGCGGCCAGGTCCGCTTCGGTGATGCGGCCTTTGATTTCCGGGTGCCGCCGGATGATGCCCAGGGAGGAACAGGGGGCGTCCACCAGGACCGCGTCCGCGGCCCCGGACTTGTAAGGCAAGGCGGCGGTGGCGTCGGCCACCAGGGGTTGGGCCGCCCCCACCCCCAGCCGGGCCAGGTTGAGTTTAAGTTCCTGCAGGCGGCGGAAATGGCGGTCCAGCGCCAGGATCAAGCCGCGGTCCCCCAGGGCCGCGGCCAGGTGGCTGGTCTTGCCGCCCCGGCCGGCGCCGATT
>DASWLF010000363.1:0-3850 GCA_036396255.1 Desulfobaccales bacterium | reverse complement strand
TCCCCATGGGCGCGGCTCCGGCGCGGTCCCTGGGCCCCGGCGAGGCCCTGCGTATCCCCACCGGCGGCATGCTGCCCCAGGGCGCCGACGCGGTGGTGATGGTGGAGTACACCGCCGAGCACCAAGGCGACACCCTGGAGGTGCGCCGCCCCGTGGCCCCGGGAGAAAACGTGCTCACGCCCGGTGAGGACGTGGGCCGGGGGGAAGTGCTTTTTCCCGCGGGCCGGCGGCTCCGTCCCCAGGAGATCGGCCTCCTGGCGGCTCTCGGCATAACCCACTTGGCCGCCCACCAGAAACCCCGGGTGGCCATTATCTCCAGCGGGGACGAGATTATCTCCCTGGACCGGCAGCCCGCCGCCGGCCAGGTGCGGGACAGCAACGCTTACCTGGCCGCGGCCCAGGTGGCCCAGTGGGGCGGCGTTCCCCTACTCCAAGGCATCGTCCCCGACGATTACGACGCCCTGAAGGCGGCCCTGGCCGCGGCCGCGGCCCATGCCGATCTCATCCTGGTGTCCGGCGGCTCCTCCGTGGGGACCCGGGACCTGACCCTGACCGCCATCGCCGACCTGCCGGGCGCCCAAATCCTGGTGCATGGGGTGGCCATCCGGCCCGGCAAACCCACCATCCTGGCCTCCCTGGGAGAAACCGGCCCCAAACCGCTCCTGGGCCTGCCGGGACACCCGGCCTCCGCCGCGGTGGTCATGGAAGTCCTGGGGCGGCCATTACTGGCGCGGCTGTCCGGCCTGGAAACCGAGGCAACATGGGGCCGGACGGTGACCGCCGCCCTCTCCCGCAACCTGGCCGGGGCCAGCGGCCGGGAAGACTACGTGCGGGTGCGCCTGCGCCTTGATGCCGACACCCTGTGGGCTGACCCGGTCCTGGGACCCTCGGGCCTGCTCTCGCCCCTGGTGAAAAGCGACGGCCTGGTCATGATCCCCCTGGGGGCGGAAGGCCTGCTCAAAGGCGAGCCGGTGACAGTGCAGTTGTTTGGGAGTTGAGCTGTGGGGGAGGGGCTAAGGGCACCCGCCCTTACCCCTCCCCCACACCCCCTCCCCAATCCCTTAAGTTTAGTCCGGGGAAGGCGGAGGCTTCGCCTCCGACTTCCCCGGCCCTTACGCGGGTTGGGTGGGGGGCTTGGGGGGAGGGCAGGGATGAAATCCCTGGCCCTCCCCCCAATCTTGCAAAGCAAGTAGGGGCGGGTTTGAAACCCACCCCTACAGCTTTTCTATTATTTTTCCCGCCACACCACCAGGAGGCCCAGGCTGAGCCAGCAGGCTTCCCGGATGCGTCGGAGGACGCTGAACGCGGCACCCAGGGTGAAGCCCAGGTTGAAGCCCAGGGCCAGGAGGATATTGCCCCCCTCCTGGACTCCCACGGCTGCGGGGATGAAGAATCCCATGGCGGTGAAGAGCATGGCCAGGGCGTCCAGGCACAGGGCCAGCCCCCAGCTGATGGGGTGGCCCAGGAGCCAGAATATCAGGTAGACTTCCACCGCGTGGAGGAGCCAGCTCAGAAAAAACAGGGTGAAGGCCAGGGCGGCGCGGCTGGGGTATTCCCGGTAAAAGCGGGACATGGCGGTATCCAGGTCGGCCAGGAACCCCTCTTTTTCTTTGAGGATGCCGGGGCACCATCCCAGCCTGGTAAGGAAGCGGATGCCGGAACCGCAGGGGGCCTGGCGCTGGATCACCACAAAGGTGATGCCGGCGGCGGCCAGGGCCAGGGCCCCCAGGCTCATAAACTTGAAATGCGCCACCGCGGCCGGCAGAAACAGCGGGGCCAGGGCCAGGCCCATGAAGATGTAAAGGGTCAGGCTCAGGACCAGGATGCCCTTGTAAATCACCACGGAGGCGGTGGCCGTGTCCAGGGGAACGCCGTCGGACTGGAGGCGGGCCGCCTTGAAGAGCTCGCCCCCCAGGGAAGCGGTGGGGGTGAGCTGATTCAAAGATTCCCCGCCCAGGCGCAGCCAGAAAAGGCGGTTCAGGGAAATCCCCGGGGGGAGGTTTAAGATCAGGTATTTCCAAGAGATGGCTTCCAGGAAGTTGACCAGGCCGTAGGGCAGCAGCAGCGCCGGCCAGTACCAGCCCACCCGGTACAGGTAGTCCCCCAGAGTATCGAACCCCACCTCATTCAGGATCCAGAAAAAGAAAACCGAGGCGATGGCCAGGAGAATCAGATTGAGGCGGCGCAAAGACTCATCCTTCCACCGGGAAATATAAGGCCAGGGTGACCTGAAGGGGGCATGAGTGGCATGATAACAGAAGGGGCGAAATCAGGGAAGAGATTCAATGCCCGGTTTTTCTTCGTGCCCGGGGCTGCGGCGCATGAGAAACACCAGGGGCAGCAGCAGCAGAAAGACGATGGTGAAGAACCAGTAATCGTCGCAGAAAGCCAGCGTCTGGGCCTGTTTCTGCACCTCCTGATAAAGCCCGGCCAGGGCCTGGGGGGCGTTCCACAGGTGCCAGTTGGGCCCCAGGTCCGGGAGGATATCCGACATCCGCTGACGCCATTCGTTAAAGGGCAGGGAAAAGGGGGTCAGGTGCTCCACCAGGCGGCTCTGATGGAACTGGCTCCGCCGGGCCAACAAAGTGGTGGCGGTGGCGATGCCGAAAGACCCCCCCAGGTTGCGCATCAGGTTGAAGATGCCGGTGGCGTTGCCCATCTTTTCCTGGGAGATGCGGGACATGGTGAGGGTGGTGAGCGACACGAAGGTGGTGCCCAGCCCGAACCCCTGGATGAACCGGGGCCACCAGGCCGTCACGTAGTCGATCTGGGGGGTGTACAGGCTCATGAGATAAACCGCGTAGGCATTGATGCACAGCCCCACGAAGATCAGGACGCGGCTGTCCACCACGGTGGTCAGGCGCCCCACCACGGGCATGATCAGCAGGGACCCGATGCCGCCGTAGGCCAGGGCCCAGCCCGCGGTGGTGGCGTCATAGCCCATGAGGATCTGGAGGAACAGGGGCAGGAGCATGATGCTGCCGTAGAGGACGAACCCGAAGAAAAACATGATGGTGGTCCCGGAGGCGTAGTTGCGCTCTTTGAACAGGCGCAAATCGACCACGGGTTCTTTTATCTTCAACTCCCGGTAGATCAGCAGAACCAAGGCCACCGCGGAGACGATGGCCAACCGGGTGATGAAACCCGAGGAGAACCAGTCCTCCCGCTCACCCTTGTCCAGCACCACCTGGAGGGCCCCCAGGCCCACCACCAGGAGGCCCAGCCCCCAGTAATCGATGCGGCCGGCCCGCTGGGCCCGGATGTAGGGCGGGTCGAAGATTAACATCCAGGTGAGGATGAGGGAAAAAAAGCCGATGGGCAGATTGATATAAAAGGCCCAGCGCCAGGTAAGATTGTCGGTGATCCAGCCCCCCAGCACCGGCCCGACGATGGGGGCGATGACCACCCCGATGCCCCACAGGGCCATGGCCATGCCCCGTTCCTGCACCGGGAAGGTCTCCAGCAGGATGGCCTGGGAAATGGGCTGCAAGGCCCCGCCGCCGACTCCCTGGAAGATGCGGAAGACGATGAGCATCCCCAGGCTGGTGGCGGCGCCGCAGAGCATGGAGCTGATGGTAAACAGGGCCAGGCAGAGCATCAGGAAGCGCTTGCGGCCGAAGAGGGCCGAAAGCCAGCCGGTGATGGGCAGGATGATGGCGTTGGACACCAGGTAGGCGGTGAGGATCCAGGTGGTTTCATCCACCGAGGACGCCAGAGAGCCGGCCACGTGGGGCAGAGCCACGTTGACCACCGTGGTGTCCACGATCTCCATGAAGGTGCCGGCCATCACCGCAATGGTGATGAGCCACTTGTTGACGGCCACCGGCTCCTGATTCGGGGGAGAGGTCAT
>DASWLF010000362.1:0-9028 GCA_036396255.1 Desulfobaccales bacterium | reverse complement strand
CCCGCCTGGCTCTTAATCCGGTTAACCTGCTTACTGATGTCCACCCGCTGTCTGCCCCCTCGCCCAGGGAAGACATAAGGGCTATCCGTCCTGGGATGGTTCTCCAACAACCCTCGGGCCTCCGCGTTCAGGGGAATTTTCTGGTCCTGGCCGCCTTTGGGGCCACGGATGTGGATAAAGCCCCTCTCAAAGCCCACATCCTCCCATTTCAATTTAAATAGTTCGCTCCGCCTCATACCGGTGAACAAGACCATCTTCATGAAGTTGGCGGCCTGGACATTAGGGTCCTGCTCTATGGCCTCCAGCAGCGCGGTTAGCTGCTCGGGGTTGAGGTCCTCGGTTTTAAGGTTATTCACCTTGGGCATTTCGATGATAAAGGAAGGGGCGGGGCAAAGATGCTTCTTGGTGGCGAAGTTCACCAGGCGGCGCAGTAGTTCCAGGACGTTCTTGACGGTCCCCGGTTTGCGGGTTTTAAGCAGCGTGAGGCGCAGCCGGTCCACGTCAAAGGGAGTGATGGTCTTGGGCTCCCGATCTCCCAACAGGGGCTTGATATGGTTCTGGTAGCGGTTTTCATCGGTGACCAGCCCTTTGAGGCCCGGCGTCCTGTCCTTGTATTCTTGCCATAGCCGGTTAAAGGTCCAGCGTTGCGCCTCTGCCTTCTTGGCTGCTTCCTGTTGCTCCCTGGCTTCCTGGCGGGATAGGCGCTTCCCGGCACTGCGCTCCCCCCGGATTATGGCGGCCCTGGCCGGGGTCATGTCATCCTGGAATTGCCGCCCCGCCTTTTCCTCAATCATCTTTCCGGCCTTACGATAGCGAATGTAGAAAATCTTCTCAGGCTTGCCCGTGGCCGGTGAAGTTCCCTCGATGTAAAAGACGCCGGGATAGTTCGTCTTCTTTCTCTTTAAAGTCGGCATGGCCGCTGCCTCCTATGGTGATTTTATTCCCCACACTATTCCCCACACCTGAGACTAATATACGGGTACAAATGGGGAAGTCAAGGGAAAAGTAAAAACTATTTTATCATAGATATTAAGGGTATTTATGACAGGCCGGTAAAGGTGGGTAAATACATCCTTTAGTGCTCATAACCCGAAGGTCGTAGGTTCAAATCCTACCCCCGCTACCAAATTAACCCAGGGGGTTAGGCGAAACCTAAGCCCCTGAGTTTTTTGCCCCCCCAGCCACCCTATCCCCATAACCTTTGCCGGAAGACTGGATGAGGAACCCAACCGGCTCCAGCCAGGCTGCCTAAGAGAGCAGGTTTCCAGGCTGAGCCCGGTAAGGTTGCCCTTTTCATCGCGGCGGCACCAAGCAGGTACCCAGGGGAGTCGGCGGGACCAGACCCCGGCCCGAACCCCGGCGTAGGCCAGCGCCTGGGGGGGAAAATTAACCCCTGCGACCCCCAAAGCCCGGGGCCCGGTGGCCGCAGCTTGAAAGCCGGCGAACCCAGAAGTTCCTGGTTGAGCAAGAGGGATATTTGTGCCAGGCCTGCCGACGCCCCCGGTTGTGCTCCCCCCGGCGGCCCGGGGGAGGCCGAAATAAATTTGACCCCTGGCCCAAGGGCAGATTAAGCTGGGAAAGAATAAGACCAAGCCTTTCGCCTGCTTCTCTAAAGTTTATGGTAAAATAGGTTAAAGGTCAGGTGCCGTAACTGACCGAGTACGGAAGTTTGGAACCAGATTTGGAAAAATTCGGGACAGGAGACGAAAAGATGAACGGGGTCAAAATCCTGATTTGGGTGGTAGCGGTGCTAGTTCTGTTGGGCGGCTGCGCCGCCACCCAGCCCCAGGCCTCAGCGAAGGACTATCAGTCCTTGTGTGCCGCCCTGGACCAGGACCGGGATGGTAAAATCAGCCAACAGGAGTTCCATTCAGGGGTCATGGACAAACAGGAGGCCGCAAGGCTCTTCCAGCTCTGCGACACTGATAAGGACGGTTATCTAAGCCTGGAAGAATACCATAATCAGAAGTTGGCCATCCATAACTTAATAGAGCTGACCCCGGTGCCGTTAGTGCGGCCGGTGCGGTAGTTAAAGTCTTTGCCTGACCGAAAGGGGTAAAACTCCCGCCCTTGGGGGCGGCGCAGGTTGGTGCGGCTCCGCCGGGCCGGGAGGGTGGGAACCCCGCCGGGCCGGGGCCCGCGGTTCTGGATTGGATATTAAAGGGGGGCCCGGGGTTACCTGCTTTTCATCATTTCCGAGGGGGAGAGGCGGAGGCCATCTTCACCATCAGAATGTTGGACTTGATGAGATCCTCCAGGTCCCCGCCCACCATGGAGTCCTGGCTCACCCGAAAAGCGGTGCACACGCTTTCGAGATCGCACACCCGGTCCACCAAGCCCCGGTAACCCTTGGCCCGGCCCAAGGCCTGGTTCAGATGGATCAGGGCCTCATCATACCTGCCCTTCTTGGCCAGGATGGCCGCCAGGTTATTGAGGGCCACCGGGTTTCCGGGGTCGCGGCGCACCATCTCTTCATAGAGCTTCTGGGCCTGGTCTAGCTCTCCGCGCTCCAGCATTTCATAGCCCGAGTTCAACTGGGCGGCAAGGTCAGGGGCAACCTGGGCCCAGGCCGGACCCCAGGTGGCCAGGGCCAGCCCCAGCAGCATTGCCGTAAGTTTAACCGCCGGCCGTTGCATAGTTTTTCTCCAAACCTCATGGCGGTCCGCGCTTTCGGACGCCTAGTTAAGGTGCTTCACCATACCACAATTAACCTTTGTCTTAGTTTTGGAAGCCTTGAAGTCCCCCTTTCTTAAAGGGGGATTATCAGGCGGTTATTCTAATCCCCCCTTACCCCCCTTAAAAAAGAGGGGTAATAACCATGACTTCCATGATGTTAAATATCATAGTTATGGTGAAACGCCACCATAGCCCCCTCACTGAAAAAACATTTTAGGCGGGCTCCACCCACCAGCCCACCCAGGTGAAGCTCTTGTCCGGCGGGAGTTCTATGGCCCACTCCTCCCGGGTGAGGCGGCGTCTAAGAGACCAGCCCGCCTCGCGGTACCTGGCCAGCAGCTCGTCTTCCTGGGAATCCTTGAACCCCGAAAGGACGAGGCAGCCGTCCGGAGACGCCAGCCGGGAGAGTTCGGCCACCTTAGCTAATTGCACCGGCAGGGGGAGGTTGGCCAGGATCAGGGCAAAGGAGCCCCGGAGGCACTCGGTGGAGCCCTGCACCAGGTGCACCGCGGGGGCCAAACCGTTTTCCCTGGCATTTTCCCTGGACATCAGGACCGCCCGGCGGGACAGGTCCACCCCGACGGCGGGCCCCAGGCCGGCGGCCGCGGCGGCCAGCAGCAGCACTCCCGAGCCGCAACCCACATCCAGCAGCCCCCGGGGCGGCAGCGGCCCGGTAGCCAGGACCTCTTTAAGCAGGTCCAGGCAGAGGCGGGTGCTGGGATGGCCCGGGGGGAAAACCGCAGTGGTCCGCAGCACCAGGACCCGTTCCCCGGGGCGGGCCCGGTACGGCCGCCACCGGGTCTTGAGCGCCAGTTGGTCGGATAGACGGTAGAGCATCTGCCGGGTCACATCCTGATTTCTAGTGCCACTCTTCCGGGACCCTGTCAAGCGGCGATTGGACGGAAAAATTCGGGTCGGCGCCATTGCCTCCGAGGTTGACCCAGCCTATCTTTTTAGATAAGAATATGAGGCGGAGATTGAATCCCATTAAATTTTCAAGACTTATTAACCGGGGCAGCAAACCGGAGACAGCAAAAGGCCTAGGTAGGGGCAGGTTTAAAACCCGCCCCTAAAATCATGCAACTTAATTTATGCTCCGAGTAAAGATTTTATTGGTGTTTTTTGGGAAAGATTCTGTTAACCCGGGCGGGATATGAGAAACTGGTGAAGGAGTTGGAGTTCCTCAGCCGGGTGGAACGCCCCCAGGTGGTCCGGGAACTCCTGGAGGCCGCCCAGGAAGGGGGAGTGGAGAAGAACCCCGATTTTAAGTTCGCCCTGGACCAGCGGCAAAAGCTGGACCGGCGCATCAAGCAGTTGCAGCAGACTCTGGCCAACGCCGAAGTGTTGGTGGGCAGCAACCTGCCCCCCAACAAGGTGCGGTTCAATTCCCGGGTGCGGGTGCGCAACCTGGAAACCGGCCGGGAGCAGGAATTCAAACTGGTGGGGACCCTGGAGGCCGACGCCTCCTTGGGGCGCCTGTCCATGACTTCGCCCCTGGGCCGGGCCCTGCTGGGCCGCTCCCCGGGGGAGCGGCTGCAAATCCAGACCCCCCGGGGTCTCAGGTCCTACCAGATCCTGGAGATCTGGGTGGAAGAAATATGAACAGGGCTGACTCCGAGCATACGCACCACCACCGGTTCGAGAGCAGCCGCCGGCGCCTGGCCCTGGCTTTCTGGACCCAGCTCATCTTTTTCGTGGTGGAACTGGTGGGGGGCATCCTCACCAATTCTCTGGCGCTCCTGGCCGACGCCGGGCACATGCTGAGCGACGTGGGCGCCCTGGGTTTGAGCCTGCTGGCCCTCTTCTGGACCGCCAGGCCGCCCACCGCCCAGCGCACTTACGGTTACCACCGCCTGGAAATCCTGGTGGCCCTGATCAGCGGCCTGGCGCTGTGGGCCATGGCCGGCTACATCTTTTACGAGGCCTTTGGCCGGTTTTTCCGGCCGCCGGAGATCAGCAGCCTGCCCCTGCTGGTCATCGCCAGCCTGGGACTGCTAATCAACCTCCTGGGAATGTACGTCCTGTACCCTGCCCGGGAGCACAACCTCAACCTGCGCTCCGCGTTTCTACATCTGTTGGCGGATTCCCTGGGGTCGGTAGCCGCCATGGCGGCCGGCGCGGCCATTTACTGGAAGGGCTGGTACTGGTTCGACCCCCTGGCCGGAGTCGTCGTAGGGGTGATGATCATTTACGGCAGCTGGCAGTTGGTCTGGGAGGCCGGGGACATCCTGCTGGAATCCACCCCCCGGCACATCGACCTGGATGAGGTGCAACAGGCCCTGGAAGGCCACCCGGCGGTGCAGCGGGTCCACGATCTCCACATCTGGACCATCGCGTCCGGCATCTACGCCCTGAGCGTCCATGTGGCCATTGACGGCCGCGAGAACCGGGACTGCCTCACCTGGGAACTGGAGGAGCTGCTGCGCCGCCGCTTCGGCCTGGAGCACAACACCATTCAACTGGAAGGCCCCGATTTTCACGACCCCCAGGTCTGCCCCTTGAACCGCCTGGAGGGCTTGATAAGCTGAGGAGGCCGCTATCCTGCGCGGTCTTCTTGCCATAAACGATTCTTAACCTGAGGAGGAGCCTCATGTCGCCAAACCGCTGGGAGCTGAAGCCCGAGAGCTTGCGCGCCGTAGTTGATCCGGATTCCCTGGGGTTCGAAACCACCCTGGACGTGACCCCCTTGAAAGAGAAGGTGGTGGGCCAGGACCGCGCCGTCCATGCCCTGGAGTTCGGCCTGGGGGTCAAGGACCTGGAATACAACATCTTTGTGGCCGGACCGCCCCGAGCCGGCAAGACCGAAACCATCATGGCCTACGTGCAGGAATTGGCCGCCAAAGAGGCCACTCCTCCCGACTGGATCTACGTCCACAACTTCAAGGACCCGGAGAAGCCCCAGACTCTGAGCCTGCCCACCGGCAAAGGCCGGGGCCTCAAGGCCGACATGGAGGAACTCATCTCCACCCTGCGGGTGCACATTCCCGAGGTCTTCGAAAGCGAGGACTACTCCAACCGCCGGGAATCCCTGATGCGCAGCTTCACCCAGGAGCGCAACGCCATCCTCCAGGGCCTGGACGCCAAGGCCGGCGAAGAGGGCTTTATTCTCAACATCTCGCCCACCGGGCTGATGATCTTTCCCGGTAAGGACGGCAAGCCCTTGAGCGAGGAGGAACTCAAGGCCCTGAACGACGAGGACCGGGAGGCCCTGCGCCAGAAGTCCGCCACCCTCCACACCGAAATGAATGAGGTGATCCGCAAGATCCGCAAGATGGAAAAGGAATACCAGGAAAAAGAGAAAAAGCTGGATCAGGACGTGGCCCTGTACGTGGTGGGGCACCACATGGAGGAACTGGGGGAAAAGCATAAAGACCTGCCCCAGGTGATGGACTATCTCAAAGACGTGCAGGAAGACATCCTGAAAAACATCGATGACCTGAAGCGCCGGCCCGGCGCCCCCACCCCCTTCCCCTTTCCCACCCCGGAGCCCAGCTTTACCCAGTACCAGGTAAACGTCTTTGTGGACCACTCGGAGACCAAGGGGGCCCCGGTGGTGATGGAGATCAACCCCACCTACCCCAACCTCTTCGGGGCGGTGGAGCGTCGGGCCCAGTTCGGCGCTCTGGTCACCGACTTCACCCTGATCAGGGCGGGAGCCGTCCAGCGGGCCAACGGCGGCTACCTCATCCTGGAGGCCCTGGACCTGCTGCGCTGGTACTTTTCCTACGAGGCGTTGAAACGCTGCCTGAAAAACGGGGAAATCAAGATCGAAGACCCCATGGAGATGTTCGGCCTCATCAGCACCCGCACCTTGCAGCCCCAGGCCATCCCTTTGAACATCAAGGTCATCCTCATCGGGGACCCGTACGTTTATCAGATTCTCTATATCTATGACGAGGACTTCCACAAGTTCTTCAAGATCAAGGCCCACTTCGACTGGCGGATGCGCAAGAACGACAACCATGTGCAGAAGTTCTGCGAGCTGGTGGCCGGGTACTGCCAGGAGCAGAAGCTCATGCCGCTGCACAAGACGGGCATGGCCCGCCTCATCGAGTATGCCGGGGAACTGGCCGGGCACCAGCAAAAGCTCACCCTGCAGCTCATGGAAGTCCTGGACGCCTTGAAAGAAGCCAACTACTGGGCCCGGACCAACACCCACAATGTGATCTTCGGCTCCGACGTGGAAAAGGCCATCCAGGAGAAGACCTACCGGGTCGACCTGCCGGAAGAGAAGATGCAGGAGTTCATCGACGAAGGCATGCTCTTCATCGAGACCGAGGGCGCGGTGGTGGGCCAGATAAACGGCCTGTCGGTCTACGGCCTGGGGGACCACGCCTTCGGGCGGCCCAGCCGCATCACCGCCACCGTTTCCCTGGGCAAAGAAGGGGTGGTGGCCATCGACCGGGAGGCCCAACTGGCCGGCAACATCCACAACAAAGGGGTGCTCATCCTGGCCGGCTATCTCAAGAGCCGCTTCGCCCAGGACAAGCCCCTGACGCTCTCCGCCAGCCTCACCTTTGAGCAGAGCTACGGCATGGTGGAAGGGGACAGCGCCTCCATGGCGGAGCTGGCGACGCTCATCTCCGCCCTGGCCGACGTCCCCCTGGCCCAGAACCTGGCCATGACCGGCTCGGTGAGCCAGCGGGGCGAGGCCCAGCCCATCGGCGGAGTGAAATGGAAGATCGAGGGTTTTTATAAGGTCTGCAAAGCCCGGGGCCTGGACGGCAAACAAGGCGTCATCATCCCCAAGGCCAACGTCCAGGACCTGATGCTGAAGAAGGAAGTGGTGGACGCGGTCCAAGACGGCAAGTTTCACATCTGGGCCGTGGGCCACGCGGATGAGGCCCTGGAGCTGCTCACCGGCATGCCCGCGGGCCAGCGCCGGCCCGACGGCACCTTCGAGCCGGACACCTTGAATGCCAAGGTGGACCAGAAACTGCGCCAGATGATGGAATTGGCCCGGGAGCTGATGAAAGAAAAGGAAGAAAAAGAAAAATAACCATAACTAACCTGCCGGTTAGGGGGAAGTCTTTAGGGGCGGTTCGCGTCCCGCCCCTGCCGGTGTAAAGCCGGACCTTGGGCAAGCTCCGGCGTCACCTTATCCAGGCCAAGGAGATTTCCATGAGAAAGGTCAACCTTCTTCTGGTTATCATGGTTTTAATGGCGGCCCTGGCGGCGCCCGCCGCGGCCGCGGGCGGCGCCCGCATGTCCGCGGACGAGGCCCTGGCCAGGCTCAAGGAAGGGAACGACCGCTACCTGGCCGACAAGCCCCGGTACCCCCATCAGGGCCGGGAGCGCCGGGCCATCACCGCGGGCCAGGGGCAACACCCCTTCGCCACAGTGCTGGCCTGCGCCGATTCCCGGGTGCCGGTGGAGTTCATCTTTGACCAGGGCCTGGGGGACCTTTTCGTGGTGCGGGTGGCCGGCAATGTGGCCCAGACCGATGAGATCGGCTCCATAGAATACGCCGTGGACCACCTGGCCACCCCGCTGGTGCTGGTCCTGGGCCATACCCAGTGCGGCGCGGTGACCGCGGTGGTGGAAAACGCCAAGCTGCCGCCTCACATCGCCAACCTGGTGGCCCCCATCAGGCCCGCGGCGGCCAAGGCCAAGGCCGAAAATCCCGACGCCGCCCCCGAGGCGCTGATTGGCGCCGCCATCCGGGCCAACGTGCTGCAGGCCATGGAGGACCTCCTGCAGAGAAGCTCCATCGTCAAGGCCGGGGTCAGGGCCAAAAAGACCAGGGTGGTGGGGGCCCTCTACGAAATCGACACCGGGCAGGTGCAGTGGCTGGGGCCGCATCCGGACCAGGACAAGTGGCTGGCCCCCAAGGGCAAAGGCCAGGCTGCCGGCCCGAAACCCAGGAAGCCCAAGAAAGAGGAAGAATGAGCCAGCAGAAAGGGCAAACTCAGCCTCCGGGAATTTCAGGACCAGGGCGGATTCATCATTTCACCTTCGAAGGGGGGTAAGGGAAAGATAAGGACGTAGGGACCAAAGGAGGTGCCAAAAATGACGGGAGGCCGGAATTCACCGCCTCCTTTTATTTTTTGAAGTCGTATAATTATTTTTTTACAAACAATATTTTTTGTGCTATTGTGATTTTCCCTACATATTAAGGGCATCCATATCTTCGACGAGGAGACCAAGGCCATGTCCCCCCAAAGAAAATGCTCCTGGTTGTCAATAACTATCTTATGGTTAATTTGGGCCCTTCTCCTGGCGTCCCCCGCGGCCGCCGGCAGCATGAAAACCGCCTGGGTGCGTTACCCTACTCCCGAAGTGGTGCTGGGAGAACCAGTCAATTACTGGGGCTGTGATGTTAAGGCCGACAGTCAGGGGCGGGTTTATACCG
>DASWLF010000361.1:0-2198 GCA_036396255.1 Desulfobaccales bacterium | reverse complement strand
CTGTTTCTGGAAAGTTTTTTCCGCAGCAAAGAGGTCTACGAAGACGCCTTTGCGGTGGTGGGCCAGGTCAGGAAAGTCAAAATCAGGGCGGGCATCGTCACCCATCATTTCCTGGCCCGAGAGCTGATGGCCGAATTCTTTGCCGGCATCGACCCCGACCAGGTGCAACGCGTCATCCTGGCAGGACCGGACCATTATCAGCGCCTGGCCGGCGGGCCGCCTCTCTTTGCCGCCAGCCTGCTAACCTGGAAAACCCCCTACGGCTTCCTGGGTCCCGATGGACCCTTCATCCAGGGGCTGCTTGCCTCGGGGGGCGGCCTCCTGGACGACGGCATCTTCAGGCAGGAGCATGCCGTTTATACCCTGATTCCCTTCGTCAAGCGGACCTTCCCCCAGGCCCGCCTCATTCCGCTAATTCTGCGGAGCAGCCGCGACTACGGCCCCTTTCTTCGGCTGGGGGCAAGGATGGCGCAAGGCGCGGACCGCGACACCGTGTTCCTGGTCAGCAGCGATTTCGCCCACGGGGTCAATGCCGGGGAAGCCCGCCGCCAGGATGAGGAAAGCCTGGTCCACCTGAAGGACCTGCGCCCCCAGCACCTGGGAAAAATCCACGCCGATTGCCGTGCGGGCCTGGCAACCCTGGCGGGATTCCTGGGCGACGGGCCCCGGGATTTCGTCCTGGTGAATCATAAGACTGCCGCGGATTTTGGCGGCCGGGAACCCGATAATCTAACCAGCTACCTGACCGGGTATTACCTCAAGCGCCCCGAGAAAGACCTGAGCCTCCTGTTTTTGGGAGATCTGATGTTCGACCGCCACATCAGAACCGTGGCCCAAGCGAAGGGGAACGATTACCTTTTTCAAGGGCTCTCGGAACTGCTGCAGGGCCAGACCCTGGTTATCGCCAACCTGGAGGGCCCCCTTACCGGCCAGCCGTCGGTCAGCCTGGGCAGCCGCCGCCACCAGAAAAATCACTATGTCTTCACCTTCGACCCGGGGCTGGCCCGGACCTTGAAAAAGCAGCACCTGACCCTGGTCCACCTGGGGAACAATCACATCCTGGATTTTGGCCGGGAAGGGTTGGAGGAAACCAGGCGGCATCTGGAGCTGGCCGGGGTAGATTATTTCGGGGACCCGGTGGCGGCTGAGAAGCGTTGGCTCATCAAAGAGGTGGCCGGCATCAGATTGGCTTTTATCAGCTATAATCAGTTTGTTAGCAATGACGTCGAAAAGACCCTGGCGGACCTCAAGCACGCCAGGCCGCGGGCCCACCTGGTGGTCGTCTATGCCCACTGGGGCGGCGAATTCCGCCTGGAACCGGGGGAGCGGTTGCGGCGGCTGGCGCATCTCTTCATCGAGGCGGGCGCGGACCTGATCATCGGCTCCCATTCCCACACGGTCCAGCCCCGGGAAGCATATCGCGGCAAGATGATTTACTACTCCCTGGGAAATTTTATCTTTGACCAATACGGCCAGGCCGAGACCCGCCGGGGCCTGGCCGTTAAGGTCAAGATCGACTCCGCCGACCTCAAGATGGAGTTTGAAGAAATCCCCCTTTCCTTAGAAAACCATGGACAAACCACGTTGAAAAGCAATAATATGGGCGAATTCTGAGGATTAATACCGGGGTGCGTTCAAATAGTTGTTTTTGTAGCCGCAGGCTTTAGCCTGCGCCGCACAGGCGAGACGCCTGTGCCACTGAATTTGAGTTTCTGTTTTTTTTAACAAAGATTATGACTATATCTTGTTAATTTAACTAAGTAATTAGGTAAATTGTAAATTTAGTTTTCATCCAGGAACTCCTTAAAACTCCCCCCTTTGGAAAAGGGGGGCTGGGGGGGATTTTGTAAGCCTTTTTAAATCCCCCTAAATCCCCCTTTTCCAAAGGGGGACTTTAAGAACCTTTTGCCAGCATGAGGCGTTTCCGGATGAACACAGTTTGGTTGCGGCCCTAAGGCCGCGATGTGCCACCAAGAAGAGTTGGAAGAAAAATATTCGATTGGTCGCAACTCGGTATAACCCGCCAGCCACTCTCTTTCCGATGATGAACTCAGGTGCCGTCGAAAGGGGGCAGGACCCCTGCCCGGAAGAACCTTCGCTGATCAACCCGGTGCGGGAAGCCGGCGAAGCCTTGGTATCGGCCCGGGCGATTCTCACCTTTGCCCGACCGGACTACCAGCTGCTGTGCCGCCTGACCC